>JAEZYG010000031.1 GCA_023419175.1 Actinomycetes bacterium | reverse complement strand
ATTCCTCTTCGGTGATGAGGATGCAGTCATCACATTGGATATGAGCGAATATTCCGAGAAGCATACAGCTTCGCGTATGTTCGGTTCCCCTCCTGGCTATGTCGGCTATGAAGAGGGTGGTCAGTTGACCGAGAAAGTCCGTCGCAAGCCATTTAGCGTCGTTCTTTTCGATGAGATCGAGAAGGCTCATCCCGATATCTTCAACTCTCTTTTGCAGATTTTGGACGAGGGACGTCTGACCGACTCCCAAGGACGCGTGGTCGATTTTAAGAATACGGTCATCGTCATGACCACCAACTTGGGCAGTCGAGATATCTCGAAGGGCGTCAGCTTGGGATTCTCCCGTCCAGGAGATACGGAGTCGAGCTATGAGGCGATGAAAGCGAAGGTCTCCGAAGAGCTCAAACAGCATTTCCGTCCAGAATTCCTCAACCGTGTGGACGAGACGATCGTCTTCCACCAGCTCACTCAAGAAAATGTGCGTTCCATCGTCGATCTGATGGTCGGACGTATCGAGAAGCGTCTAGCCGATCGCGATATGGGTATTGAATTGACCAATGCTGCGCGAGATCTGGTGGGTAAGAGAGGGTTTGATCCTCTCTTGGGAGCTCGTCCTTTGCGCAGGGCTCTTCAGCGAGATATTGAAGACCCCATCGCTGAGAAGATCCTTTTCGGCGAGCTCACCCCTGGCTCCATCGTGCTTGTCGATGTGGCTGAAGGAGCGGATGAGACCTCAAGTGAGCCCTTCACTTTCGTCGGGACTCCAAAACCTGATGACGAACAGATCGCCACAATTCAACAAGGTGAATAGAACGAAATGGGGAGGGAAACCCTCCCCATTATCTTTATCAAACTTAGGTTTTCACGACCTCCATGCCGAGATGTCCTGCTGTGAGATATCCGATAATCATCTAAATTCAGCGCATTTTCACATTGATAGATCACGGCCAATGAACAGTCTCGACAAAGAATTCCGCAAAGGAATCTGATATCCAATTGCGATATAGAAGAAAAGAACGATATGGAGAATTAACTAGGAATCTGTTTCGAGAATATCCAAGATCATGCGTGTCTGGTCAATCGTCAGCTGTCCAGGGGCTGCTGGAGTGGATGGCAGACAGGTATAGGTGGCGCATGAACCGAATTGATAGCCGGCGAGACGAGAGATCGTCCCCAAAGAGCCCATAGAGATCACGATAGCGGGAATCGTCGAGGTCAGCGTCCATTGACGAGCTGTCTCTAAAGCTGTGATGACGTCTTTATTCGTCCGCGGGGTGACAGCGATCTTACAGATATCGGCTCCCATAGCGGCCATAGCATCTAGATGATCTGTCATCTCGGTGATGGACGGAGTAGAGGCGAAATCGTGATGGGAGGCGATGATGGGGATCGAGTGAGCCTTAGCTGCTTTGAAACAGCGTTTTGCCTCTGGATTGCGATATTGAATGTCGATGAAATCGATAGATCGCGTCGTACATATATCGGCAATCGCATCGCGATATTCCTCGCTGGACGGATGCCAATCTCCTCCTTCATGGCTGGTGCGGATCGTCAAGAGAATCGGCAGAGAACCGATACGGGAACGCAATTTTTCAATCATGGAGATGACCTGATCGCTATTCCTACACGATTTATAGCGATCGACTCGCCATTCAACGACATCTGCACCTGATAAAGCGATCTGTTTAGCGGCATTGCAAATCGCTCCTTCGCTTGCCTCCACGATCGAAACGATCAGCGTTGGTCGTCCTCCAGGAAGAAAAAGATCGGTATATCTGTAAGCCTCCATGCAACTAAATTACCGTCTGCTCTCAGGAGTTATCGCTTTTTGGGAAAAGTGATCTTTACACCATCGCTGGTATCGATGACGATATCGGCCAGAAGATCGGGACGATGGCGTTCACGATGAGCCTTCTCCTGATCCGCCCAGATAGTCCAATAGGGAGCATAGGTCTTGCCATCGCGTTTCAAAGCGCGTTCCTTTCGGATTTTCTCATCCGCTTGCATCCATATGGAGCACGTGGACAACGATGCACTGCTTGTGGTGATCGCCCCACAGCCTTCGATGAAAAGATCACTATGAGGATCTAAAAAAACGCGATCGGATGGGCAATTTCTTGCCCAATCCCAATGCTGATAGCTCGGGTGTGGAGAAGAAATTAAAAGAGGTAGGAGCTCAGATGCCTTCTCTAATCCCTCCCAGCCGGGATAGAAATCGTCCATATGGACAAGGTGCACAAAACCTCGAAGGCAGCGCAGATAATCGACGAGGATACGGCTGGCAGTCGTCTTCCCTGCCCCAGATGACCCGTCCAGACAGACGATGAGACGTCCAGGTGATAGTCGGTCGAGGTGGCATGCCAGATCGTAAAGATTCATCATCCGATCACCGTCGAAAAATGTCCGGTTGACATCGAGATGGAGACAGATAAAACGATCAGAATGATGGTGATGATAGTGGCAATGAGATCGGCTTTCCCCATAGTGGACGGACGTGCCCAGGTGCGCTGTTTATCACAGCCAAAAGCGCGAGATTCCATAGCTGTCGCCAATTTAATTCCCCGTCTGATCGCGAATACGAGAAGGGAGAAGATCATCGAGAAGGCATAGCGGATCCCTCTCGCCTCAAGGCCACGCGCTCGTCTGGCATGACGAAGCATCACCCAATCGTGTAAGAAAACTGAGAAGAGTCTGGAGCCGGCAAGAACCCCCAAGACGAAACGCGATGGTAAACGCAGGATCTGTCCCAGAGCGTCAGCCATACGGGTGGCATCACTTGAGGCGATTAAGACGATCGCGCTCATTCCTAAAGCCATGATGCGCATCATCACAGCTAGAGCCAATTCCAAGGATCTATCGGAGATGGTGATGAGCGACCACTGCCACCAGATTCGTCCACCTACCGTTCCGTAAAGAGCCATGGAGATCGCACCGATAGGGGCGACCATCAGCAAGATGGCACATCTTTTTATCAATATGAGAGTGGACAGTCCGCACAGACGGAAGGCGACCATCATGAAGATAAGAATTATCGACGAGGTCACATAGTCCAATGAGATCAATAAGGGAATCGATATCGCGATAGCAATCCCCAGACGAGTCAGTGGATTGAGGCGATCTAAAGCCCATAAAATACGAGGTTGGCTAGGGGAGACGGTATCAAGATTCATGATTACCTACAGTGATTTCGTCCATGGAAATGATACGTTGAGCCAAGAAATTCACATAGTGTTGATCGTGGGTGATGGCGATCACACAGGTGGAGTGATCGACAAGATGGGAAATCATTTGAGCCATGCCCATCCATGTGATGCGGTCTTGTCCAAAAGTGGGCTCGTCGAGAATGACGACTGAGGGTTTGGCAGCGAGAATGGTCGCCACGCTCAGACGTCTTTTCTGCCCACCAGATAGATTGAACGGGTGGAGATCGGCGACGTGTTCGAGATGAAGATCGACCAATGTGGATTCCACTTTGTCATGAATATGGGCGCTATCTTCCTGAAGGGCTCGATAGGAGATGGCGAGTTCGTCGCGAACCGTTGAGGAAATGAATTGATGCTCTGGTTGTTGAAAGACCATGCCGATTCGTCCAAGAAGATCTTTCGCCTTCCAGCCATGAGGATCTTCAGGGATAAAACGCGGATAAGGCCACCAGCTACGTTGTCGAGGGGGAGGTGAATGGAAGCGGATATCCCCCGAAATTTGGGGCAAGAGTCCGCTCAACGTCAATGCCAACGTGGTCTTTCCCGTGCCGTTGCTGCCGGTGATCGCTGTCGATTCAGGGAAGAAAGATAGATCGATATCGCGTGCGAGCAGACGAGAAGGATGAAAACCTATGGACAGGTCATGACAGCTTAAAAGGCTTGTAGACGATTCTTTGCCTATCAAGGGCGGACAATCAGGCTGATAACCTGGCACCCATACTCCCGCCTTGAGTAAAGAAGAACTGTGCTGGGCGATCACCTCATCGACACGTCCAGCGGCAACGATGCCATCCCGATCAATAGCGATTAGCTGGTCAACGACATCGTGCCAAAGATCGAGACGGTGCTCCACGATGATGGCGGTACGGTGATATCGGCGAGCCGAGTCGATAATCGCATCGCGTACCTCGATAGCTCCTGCAGGATCCAGATTGGCTGTTGGCTCATCAAAACACAGCACACCAGGCTGATCGTCATTCATCGCCAAGGCGCAGGCAATCGCCAGACGTTGTTTTTCTCCACCGCTTAATTTTCTCGTCGAATGAGAAAGATCATAATTGAGGCCCACGGCTTCTAAAGAGGAGCGCACCTTCGTCCAGATGGACGAAGGTGGGATACCCAAATTTTCGCATCCGAATGCCACCTCATCCCCAATAGTTTCTAAAACCACTTGAGAATCGGGGTCTTGCATGACCAATCCGACCCGTCCGCGCATCCGTGTGGGATGGTGTCCATCGATCAATAAAGATCCCGATTCTATGCCCTCATCGTGAGGGTTGAGCAGACCGGTCAATGCGGAAAGAAGAGTCGATTTTCCCGATCCAGACGAACCGACGATCAAGACGATCTGCCCAGAGTCGATCGTGAAGGTCAAAGGGCTATTGGCGGCAGTGGACGAGTGGGGATATGTCCACTGCCATTCACGAGCTTCGATGAAAGAGCTCACATCAACGTCCAGAAGAAAAACGAGTCAAAACCCCACATGCGCGCAAGGATTTAACGGTTATCCATGCCACACCTCCGGCAAGAATGAGACCGGAAATCGACATGGTCACCAAATAGATGGAATTGAAAACTACCCCTTTAGGCAGATTGGGGGAGAGGAAGAGTTCGAGTACCCACGCTCCCCATCCTGCGAGTACACCTGATAGCAGAATACGTCCCATCGAATAGGAACGGTAGCGTCCGAGCCAAAAGGCGATCTCAGCTCCTAAACCTTGAGCAAGGCCTGAATAGAGAGTGGTGATTCCCCATTTATTTCCGATGAGAGCCGATACCACAGCCGCGACTGTCTCGACGAAGATCGCCGCTCCTGGGCGACGGATGATCGCCGCTCCTAAAGGACCTCCCAAGAGCCATATTCCCGTTGCGATTCCAGCAAGACCGGGGGTGAGAGCATCCATCGCCTCATACCAGGCATAGCCGACAGTATTCCATGCGAGAAAGATGACGCCACATGCTACTCCGACGACTGTGGCGACAACGATATCGACCACTCGCCAGCTATGACTGACGCTGACAGGTGTGGTGATGTCCGGTGTATTCATAAAGTGCCCTTTCTTGACGGTGGGCACGGGTTGACAAAGTCAAGAGATCCTCCCTGCGCTGGCATGATCCAGATCAGGTATGACGGTCGAAGGTAACCTTCCTCTCAGCCCATCGATGGACTCCCGTGTAGGTATCAGTATAGACCTTATAGAAGGGCAATTCCTTGATGAACTATGCGCAATACGCTCATGACAATAAGCGATAGGGAATACTGGATATGTGGTGGTGACAGCAGAGACTTTTAATAGACGCAGCGGGTGGCGGCGTTTCTTGGCGGTGTGGTTGCGGGTAGGTCTGACCGCTATCGCCTTTATCATCCAGCTATGCGTCTTCGTCTTTGTTCTGTGGAGAGGTAGCGAAGCTGCGCCTTGGGTTGGGGGAGCCGCCACGGTCATCTCGGTGGCAGTTCTGGGCTTCATTCTCAATTCTCGAATGCCGACAGAATATAAGCTCAGTTGGACGATCATCATCCTTTTAACTCCCCTTTTTGGAGGGGCGTTCTATCTGCTCTTCGGCTCCCGAACCGGTACTATGCGTCAGCTATCGCGCTATCGTGCCTATCAAGATAAGGCGTATCAATGGCAGGAAAACGCTCCAGGAGCTGTCCATCTGGATGTCTCTGACAAGGGTATATATTCACTGACAAGTGGGATAGAAAATTCCTGTCTTCTCGATATACCTCCAGTAGAACACGGCAAACATTTCCGCTCCTCTATGATGAAAGGCTCGAGTCCATCTGCCATCGACAGCGCAATCCCCTCCGATCAGATCTGTTCGTATGGAGCCGATTCGTCAAGCGATATCGATGCAGATGCAATCCATGAATTAGCCTTCCTATCTTCGATGGGGCCTTTCGTAGGCTACCGATCCACTCGAACCAGCTATTACTCCCTCGGAGATGAGGCTTTTAATGCAATTATTGAAGCCTTGGAATCGGCTCGTCACTGGATCGCATTGGAATATTTCATCATTTCGGATGGGATCATGTGGCGCACCATCGCGCAGATCCTCAAGCGTAAAGCGTCCGAAGGTGTGGAGATACGTTTACTCTATGACGATATTGGCTCGGTATGGGAACTGCCCTTGGAGGAATTGCGTTCGCTCACCTCTTTGGGAATTGATGTGCGCCCAGTTAACCGTTTCGGCCCTGGCTTTACGCTGAAATATAACAACCGTGACCATCGCAAGATCTTGATCGTTGACGGTTATATCGCCTTCAGCGGTGGAATCAATATTGCGGACGAATATATTAACCGGCGTGAGCGCTTCGGGCATTGGAAAGATACGGTCATCCGTCTGGAAGGATGTGGAGCTTGGGGGATGGCCACACTCTTTTTCACTCTGTGGGATAACATCACCGACTCCCATACAGAGGTTGAGAAATATCGTCCAGATGCCTCTTCCATGAGCAAATATGCAGACGAACCAGGACTTGTTCTCAACTTTGACGATACGCCTTTTGACGATTATTCACTCGGGTGGGCAGCATATCGCAACGCCATGATGAGGGCTCATCATACAGTCGATATCACCACACCCTATCTTGTGCCCACGCAGGATATGATGACAGCGATCGCTTCACTCGCCCGCTCAGGGGTAAGAGTTCGTATCGTAACCCCGTCTCATCCCGATAAACCTTATGTTCATGCGGTGACCCGCTCGAATTATCGTCCGTTGGTAGAAGCAGGTGTCTTGGTCTATGAATATACGCCTGGTTTCATTCATGCGAAGCAGATGTTGATCGATTCCACGCAGGCGATTATCGGAACGATCAATTTCGACTATCGCAGTTTCTATCTGCATCAGGAAAATGCCGTCTGGACATATCGCAGCGAGGCAGTTGAACAGATGGCGCAAGATTTTGACGATATGATCGCCCAATCCCATCTGATAACTCGTGACCAGGTGCGCTCAACTCCATGGTGGAAACGTGGCATATGGATTGTACTGCGTACATTCGCCCCGCTTTTCTAGTCGGATATCTAACGAGCAAGATTTAATGAGTTTCATTTAATAATCTTATAGAGAGGCTGTAATCCCATCAGATTTCACCAGTTTATCCGCCATGAGAGAATTTAGGCAGCGTTCGGCTTGGTCGCGGTGATGCCATGAGTCCAAGAGAATCTCCACCTTTAGTGAATCATGTTCACGAAGAAGGTTGAGCAGATATCCTCTGCACTGTCTATCGCTTCCAATCCAGCTTTGAGAGCGTTTTGAAATCACAGCTTCTGGATAATTCGCTAGACGCCATGAGCAATGGGAGGAGATGGGGCAAAGCGAACACTGTGGGCGTTGAGCAGTGCAGATTATCTGACCAAATTCCATTGAAGCCGCAGCCCAGCGAGCCCCTTGAGGAGCGGACTCATATGTCCATTCCCATGCTCTTTCGCATTCGGCTTTACTTATGGAGTTAGGTGGATAGGCTGTTCCCAATTCGATTCTGCTATAAAAGCGTCGCACATTGGTGTCCAAGACAGGACGGGAATGTTTATAGGCGAAACACAGCACTGCACTTGCCGTATAGTCCCCGATCCCGGGAAGAGCGATCAGATCTTCATAGGTTGATGGAACGATTCCATCATGATTTTCTACAATTGCGCATGCGCTTTGGTGGAGACGCTGAGCACGTCTGGGATATCCCAACCGATCCCATGCTCTGATCGCTTCGGAGATATCGCTTGCAGCCAGATCGCCAGGTGTCGGCCATCTGCTCATCCACTCATACCACTTGGGTAACACTCTGTTGACAGGGGTTTGCTGCAACATGAATTCACTGACGAGAACTCCCCACGGTGTTGTCGAGCGCCAGGGAAGATCGCGTTCATGGCGATCGAACCAGGCGATAATCGTTTCGATCACCTCAGATTTGTCCACCTGAACAGGATAGCGATAACGCAATGAGGAAGAACGGACGCGTCAACACTCTTTCGTCCCTGGAAGGCTTTACGATGGCTTCATGCAGGGATGGCTATATCCACAGGGAAGCGAAGATCCGTCGATCTACTGGCTAAGACGCGGTATCGTCGTGGCGGGAATCGTTTTCGCTATCGTCTTATCCTATTTACTTTGGAATCGCGTTCACCCTGCGACTGTAGAAGGCGTTGCCTCATCGCCTTCTACCTCTATATCGACTCGTTCATTCCCGACATTGGCTCGCTCCATGTCGCCATCTGTATCACCGACAGATCAAGTAGAGCCCACTGCTGAGCAGTCGGAAG
>JAEZYG010000079.1 GCA_023419175.1 Actinomycetes bacterium | reverse complement strand
ATAGACGCACAATGCACTGACGACCAGATAGACAAAAGCCATCGGAGCTTCCCGATAGATGGAGTGAATCGCTTTCCATGAGGCTCCAGCAGTGAGGCGAGTCGAGATATCCGAAATGACGGTCATAATCCCCATCACGGCAAGGATATAGACAGAATTCCACTTACAGGCGATCGCTAAACCGAAAAGGATTCCAGCAACAAAACGCCATGGACGCCACCAGAAAATAGGACCAAAGCTACCGTGTAAATCGATTTTTTTATTCTCGATCAGATAGTTGGCAAGACGACGACGCAGATGATCTCGATCCGCCACAACAGCGGCAACAGCCATGACGGTAAATCCTGCCTGAAAAATATCGAGCAAAGCCACTCGGCTCATCACGAAATGCAAACCATCAACACAGAGGAAGAATCCGGCGAGAGCACCTACGAAGGTGGATCGTGATAATCGTCTGGCAAGACGGATCGTTGCAGCGATCACGATGACGCCGAAGATACACGATGCGATACGCCACCCGAAAGCGTTCATTCCAAATAGGTGCTCTCCCGCAGCGATCAGCCACTTTCCCAATTGGGGATGGACGATAAAAGAAGCCTTATCGAGATATCCATCGACATTGCCAGCAGCAATGGCGTCGTTGGCGTCTTTGGGCCAATCAGCTTCATATCCCAGGTGAAGAAGCGTCCACGCATCCTTGGCGTAATAGGTCTCGTCAAAGATCAATTTATTGGGATAGCCCAATGAGATGATCCGCATGAAAAAGCCGATGGCGCAGATGAGGCATGTCACCACCCAGCTTCGTAAACGGTCGTGATCTAGAATCGACGATTCCTCTAGACGGGTGATCACGCTGCCAGTAGATCTATCGGATACCAGGCCTACACCTCGCATGCTGTCTCGTAGACGGATGAATCGCGATCCCATGTGGGACATATTAGAGGGTGAACAATAAAAGCGTAGAGAATAGGTGCTGAGCAAAGAGGCAATCGCTGATAGCCTCAAGATCATGACGTGCAGCGAATCCGATAACGGCGGAGTCTTAATCCTGGCGGGAAGTCCGATTGGCGATATCGATCAGGTCAGCCCTGCCCTGATCGATATTTTGAAAGATGCCGATCTGATCGCTGCGGAAGATACCCGCAGATTTCAGCAGCTCGCTCACCGATTGAATATCGAGACCAAACGTCTCATCAGCTATTTTGAAGCCAACGAGATAAACCGCACGACAACCATCATCGATCACATACGCCATGGGGCGAAGGTCGTCCTCATCACCGATGCAGGAATGCCATGTATCAGCGATCCTGGCTATCGTCTCGTCAAGGCTGCTATTGAGGCCGATCTTCCTCTCACGTGCCTACCAGGCCCGTCTGCTGTCTTAACCGCTCTTGCACTCAGCGGACTTCCCATCGATCGCTTTTGCTTTGAAGGATTCATGCCCCGCAAATCGGCAGAGCGTCTACGTCGATTAACCTCTTTACGTCGTGAGGAACGCACGATGGTCTTCTTTGAAGCTCCTCATCGTCTTGCCGATTTCCTCGCAGACGCCATGACAGCTTTCTCCCCCACACGTCAAGCCGTGATCTGTCGAGAGATGACCAAACGCTATGAACAGGTGATACGAGGATCTTTAGATAAGCTTCATGCCTGGGCTAATGACCATGCTCGAGGGGAGATCACTGTCGTTATCAAGGGAGCTGAGAGTACAGATGCTGATCTCGATCAAGGAGTAGACGAAGCGATCGAACTTATCCAAGCTGGGCTGAAACCATCGAAGGCGGCACAAATCGTCTCAAAGCGTCTAGGATTACCACGGCATGAGCTCTATGCTCGCCTCGTTAATTGAGATAGGGAGCGATGATGAACCGTCTTGAAGAATTGGGCTTGCCCGATCTACCCGAGTCCCTTCCAGCTGCCTGTATTGACGCCCACACCCATATGGACGCAGTATCGCAGATGTCCTCGCTGAGCGTTGAGGACAATCTAGCCGCCGCACATGCTGTCAATATCACCCGTGTTGTTCAGATCGGGTGCGACCTTGAGGATTCTATTTTCGCCGAACAGTGCGCGGCGGCTCACAGCCAAGTAATTGCTGCTGTGGCTTTACATCCCAATACCGCAGCTCGCCTATCAGACGATCACTATGAAAAGCATCTGGACGCCATCGCTTCTCTTGCTCAAAAGGGCGGACATGTGCGAGCCATTGGCGAGACTGGACTCGACCGCTTCCGCACACGAGATGAAGATCAGATCGTTCGCCAGAAAGATTCCTTCAGACGCCATATCGATATGGCTCACCACTATAACTTGACCTTGGCTATTCATGACCGCGATGCTCATGACGAAGTTATCGAGATTTTAGATGAGGTCGGTTGGCCTTCACGCGTGATCTTCCACTGTTTTTCTGGAGATATTGATTTCGCCAAAATCTGTTTGGATCATGGAGCCTATCTCAGCTTCGCGGGGAATGTGACCTATCGGGCAAATCATCACCTTCAACAGGCTGCATGTTATGCTCCCGCTGACAGGATTTTGACTGAGACAGACGCTCCCTATCTCACTCCTCTTCCCTATCGCGGACGCCCTAATGCCAGCTATCTCATGGCTCATACCGTTCGTTTTCTCAACGAGATACGTCATAGCGATCTCGAAGAGCTATGCGTCCAGCTTTCACATAATGCCGAAGCTGCCTACGGGGGATCGTGGGGATAATCATGGGAGATCTTTTGGATTATCGCACCATTCGAGCTCTTGCCGATTCGATCGGATTGAAACCGACCAAGACCAGGGGACAAAATTTCGTCACCGATGCGAATACCGTGAGAAGAATCGTCTCCTTAGCCGATATCAGCGATGCCGATCACATCGTTGAAGTAGGTCCTGGGCTCGGGTCGCTCACATTAGGGCTGGTTGAAAAAGCCTCTCATCTGAGCGTGATCGAGATCGACTCCCTCTTGGCATCGCAGCTTCCGTCCACAATTCGACAGATCAACCCTGGTGCCATTTCGAAAGTCGATATCATCACTGCGGACGCTCTCGATGTGGACACTCTTCCAGCAGGCGATCCCGATATTCTCGTTGCCAATCTGCCCTATAACGTCTCGGTCCCCGTGATCTTGCACATGCTGGAATATTTCCCTTCACTGCGTTCAGCCCTGGTGATGGTTCAGCTAGAAGTTGCCGACCGTCTTGTCGCCTCCCCTGGCTCAAAAATCTACGGTGTCCCCAGCGCGAAACTCGCTTGGTATGCCGAAGCTCAACGGGTGGGAACCGTTCCTCCAACGGTCTTTTGGCCGATCCCCAATGTGGACTCAGGTCTGGTACGTATCACCCGCCGTTCCCACAATTACGATGTCGATCGTCATATCGTCTTTGACGTTATCGATGAGGCGTTCAATCAAAGACGCAAGATGTTGCGTTCCGCCCTAGCTAAATTTTTTGGATCATCTGCACGCGCCACCGCCGCCTTGGAAAGGGCAGGCATCGATCCCACCTGGCGTGGAGAAAGATTGACCATCGACGATTTTGTACGTATCGCTGCCGAAGTAGATACGAGCGAGACCACCTACCAAGATTGAGGAGAGTTGGATGGATACCAACAGCTTCACACTACGCGTGCGCGTCCCTGCGAAGGTGAATCTCGCCCTTCACGTCGGACCTCGCCGAGAGGACGGCTATCACGAATTATCGACTGTCTTTTGCTCCCTCGATCTCTACGACGAGCTCTATGCATCAGCTCGCAGCGATGGAGGTATCGTTCTCACTTTGGCAGGAGACGATATCGATCAACTCACGACTAACGGCGATAACTTAGCTATTAAAGCCGCCGAATTGATCCGGCAGCGCTATGGCAATCCCCATATGGGAATCGATCTTCATCTGGTCAAACGCATTCCTATCGCGGCGGGCATGGCTGGGGGATCTGCCGATGCTGCCGCCGCTTTGATCGCCTGTTCTCGCCTGTGGAATCTCGATCTTGACGATGAGCAGATGCGTCTACTCGCAGCAGATCTGGGGAGCGATGTCGCCTTCATGGTGCAAGCAGGTCTTGCCCACGGACGTGGACGAGGGGAACAACTCAACGCGTTATCCACCACGACTCGTCTGCACTGGCTGCTGTTGAAAGCTCGACGAGGTTTATCGACAGCAGAAGTCTTTTCCCGCTTCGATCAGATGGTAGAGAGCGGTCTTATCGAACCCGATACGAACGATCCCATCGCATTAATTGATAGCTTGCAGGCGAACGAACCAGCAGAAAATCTTGCCCCCTATTGTGTAAATAGCTTAGAAAAAGCTGCAATCAACCTCTATCCTTCCTTAGGCGATCATCTAGATTTTGGCATAAGAAGTGGCGCTTTAGCCGCGATCATATCCGGATCAGGTCCTACCTGTGCTTTACTGTATCCGACAGCCGCCGAGGCTCAGCGCCATATGGCACAGGCTCGCCTGCTTGCCGATGTCGCTCACGTGTTTACAGCAAGCGGTCCGACACCAGCGCCATTTGTCGAATATGAATGGGGAGATGAATGAATACCGACAGCTTCCACGATGAGGTCGATGCCGTCGTCCAAGCCTGGGGACGGGAACGTCCCGATCTCGATGCATCCATCATGCATATCTGGTCACGCATCACCCGTCTCGCTCAGGTTCTCGACGACCTGCGCTCTGACGCCTACCGCTCCCATAAACTCCAAGCCTGGGAATTCGACGTCCTAGCCGCCCTGCGACGTAGCGGGGAACCCTATGAGTTAACTCCTGGACAACTCATGAAAGATACCCATGTCACATCGGGAACGATGACCAACCGTGTTGATCGCCTCAGCGAGCGAGGATTGGTGACCCGTAAACCCAATCCCTTGGACGGACGAGGTGTCATCGTCCAGCTCACCGCCCAAGGACGGGAAAGAGTTGAGGCAGCTCTGATCGATTTGATCCATGCGGAAAGAGAACTCACATCTGTGCTGAGCCCTGGGGAAATTGCCGATCTATCGGGTCAGCTACGCTCTCTGCTTGTTCATTGCGAACAGGATGGCTATATCGCCTAGATCATAGACCGCCCTCTTGGCGCCTCCTCCAACGGTCTTCCAACGTAGAGGTGGTTTTAGGCGTGCGTATATGTGAGCGAACAGACGGCGATTGGGTTTTTTCAACTTTCTGCCATGATGCGACAGCGATGACTGTCGCCACGAACATTGCGATGAATCCAGCGGTGCTGATCGCCCAGTGAATACCGATACCCGAAATCAAGGCGATAACACCGGCGATGAAAACTAACCCCGCACCCGTGGCATAGCTACGGTGTCTGGCTGCACGAGTCTGAGGATCTTGAGCGCTAAAAGACCGGGCAAGACGAGGATCCTCAGCGCGCAGGGATTCTTCTAACTGATCGAGCAGGCGCTGCTCTTCATCTGATAACGCCATCGGCACCTCTCTTGGTCGTCCTTGCCTTAAGTGTACCGCTATCGCCACTCAGAAGAACAAGAAACGGGAGCCGGCAGATCCGACTCCCGCATATAAAGTTCTTATTGGATCAGGCAGCGCTATAGGTGAGGCACTCAGCGCTTTGTCCACCGACGCGCACAGATTCAGCAGAGCATTCCAAATTGGCGTTGTGGACGCAATCAGCTCGCTGACATGCACCTACCTGAGCGGTCACACGGTCAAGTCCGCCGCGGGTACCGATCTCGATGAAGGTGACGCATCCCTTGCCGCCCATCGTCATTGCGAAGGCATTGCAGCCGTCATGATTGAACGAGCAGTTGGTGCTTGCACACGTATCAACAGTGGTCATATTCGACATGGTGTCCTCCTCTTAGTTTCTCTCATTCGGCTCATCGCCACGTCGTCTACGTGACGACATAAAGAACACTACGGAAAGGAGATCAAATATTCATTTTTTGATAGTGAAGCCTAATCTTCAAAATTTTCAAAACATAGACATTATTAAATGTAAAACACCTTGAAAAATACTAGATAGAAATTTTTTCTACCTGTCTTAGTTTCCTTATTATCGCCTCTCAGGATGACCTAATTTTTCTTGAAAATAAACATTTTCTTTACCTAAATTTTTCATAATAAAAGTGGGGGAAGGATATCCTCCCCCACTTCTAAAGCTCAGCGAGATGCTGAGGCGATGGACTTATGAGCTGCTTCAACAACCGCTTGAGCGGTTAAGCCATAATGCTCAAAAAGGAAAGATCCCTTAGCGGAGGCTCCGAAATGGTCGATGCCAACATGACGTCCATAGGCTTTCGTATAGGACGACCATCCCATCTCCAAACCGGCTTCCACGCTGACTCGCGCGAGAATCTCGCTAGGCAAGACCTCTTCTCGATAGGCTTCATCTTGGGCGTCAAACCACTCCTGACACGGCATGGACACCACACGTGTAGGAATATTCTCCTTCTCTAAGATCTCGCGCGCCTCAAGAGCGATTTCCACTTCAGAACCCGTGGCAATCACGATGACCTCAGGACAGGCATTGTTCGCTTCAGCGAGGATATATGCCCCTCTCGCCACCCCATCTGCCGACCCATAGTGGTGCGCTTCACGATCGTAAATGGGCAGATTCTGACGGGAGAGAACCAAAGCAGTGGGTTGATCCGATATATTCAAGATCGTCTTCCAGGCCTCTGCCGTTTCATTGGCATCTGCTGGACGAACCACAGCCAATCCAGGGATCGCCCGATAGGAAGCGAGATGTTCGATGGGCTGATGGGTAGGGCCATCCTCACCGACACCAATTGAATCGTGAGTCCAGACAAAGACACTGGGCAATTTCGATAGGGCAGCGAGTCGTACCGCTGGACGCATATAGTCGGCAAAGACGAAGAAAGTACCACAATATGCCCTCGTCAAACCGGACAAGTTAATACCGTTGACAATTCCGCCCATCGCATGTTCTCTCACACCGAAATGGAGGATGCGTCCACGATAGGGATCAGCCGTCCAATCCTCAGTGGACAGATCGGCTGGTAAGAAACTCATCTGACCTTTCATGGTGGTGTTATTGGAACCTGCCAGATCAGCAGATCCACCCCACAATTCAGGCATCTGATCCGCCAAAGCGGTCAAAACCGCACCCGAGGCCGCTCGGGTTGCCATAGAACCAGGCTCAAAATAGGGAATGTCGAGATCTGGGATACGCCCCTCGATCACCCGATCATAGAGGGATCGCTGTTCCCTATGAGCCTTAGCCCACTTTTCGAAGCCGTCATCCCATGCCGCTCGCAGCTTACGTCCACGCTCAGCCATCTGGGAACGGGTGTAATCAACAATCGCAGAATCGAAAGCGAAAGGCTGGTCATCGAAACCGAGAAGATCTTTCAGACGAGAGATTTCCTCTTCCCCCAACGCAGATCCATGAGTGGAATGTTTGCCCTGCATCGTCGGCAAAGGCCAGGCAATCACCGTCTTGAGATGGATCAATGAGGGTTTATCGCTCACCTGTTGAGCCGCCATAATCGCCTGATACAGAGCTTCGACATCCTCATGATAGCCACGCCCTTGATCGGTCCAATCAACCTCGTGGACATCCCATCCGTAGGCGGCATAGCGAGCCGAGACATCTTCACCGAAAGCGATCTTGGTATCCCCTTCGATGGAGATCGCATTGTCGTCATAGATGGCGATGAGATTGCCCAGACGCTGCGTTCCCGCTAAAGATGCCGCCTCAGCCTGGACGCCTTCTTGCATACATCCATCGCCTAGAATCGTGTAGACGAAATGATCGAAAATCGATGATCCTTGAGCCTCAGGATCGTAAAGACCACGCTCACGACGTGCTGCCATCGCCATACCGACCGCATTCGAAATACCAGCTCCCAAAGGACCTGTGGTGCATTCAACAAATCGGGTATGGCCATATTCAGGATGTCCAGGCGTCAAGGAATTGAAGGTACGCAAGGAGCGCAGATCGTCCAATTCCAATCCGAGTCCCCCCAGATAGAGCTGCACATATTGCACAATCGATGCATGTCCAGCGGAGAGGACGAAGCGGTCTCGTCCGATCCACTTATCATCGTTAGGGTCGAGAGCCATTACCTTCTGGTAGAGCATATAGGCTACAGGAGCCAAAGAGATGGCGGTTCCTGGATGCCCATTACCTACCTTTTGCACGGCATCGGCTGCCAGAATTCTTGCTAGATCGACGGCTCGTTGATCGTTATCAGTCCAATTCAGTTCGCTCACAGTGCGTCCTTTTACGATTCGCTTGGAAAGCTGGGATGATCCCCCATTCTAATGCGTGGACGCTGTCGTGTAATAGTGATTTCTCAGCTAGTCACGATCATATAGACCTATTAGGTGGAAGCATAGTGTGACGACCGCTAGGATTTTCCTATGACGGCATATCATGCAGATTCAACCCATCTCGACGATAAAGAAGTTCTCACCTGGAATGCCTTCGCTCAAGCCACTCGCGAGATGGCTCAGCAAGTCGCCGATTCCGGTTTTGATCCCGAAGTTCTCATCGGGGTTGCTCGCGGGGGGATGATTCCTGCGGGAGCTCTTACCTACGCTCTCGGTGTGAAATTGACCGATGCGATCAATGTCGAGTTCTATACCGATGTGGCGAAGACTCTGCCCGATCCCATCCTTTTGGCACCCATGCTGGATATCGACTCCATCAAAGGTCGTCGCGTTCTAGTTGTAGATGATGTGGTCGATTCTGGACGGACGCTCGCTCTCGTCCTCGACTTGCTCAAAGGTTTTGGAGCCGAGGTGAAAAGTCAGGTGATTTACGCCAAACCGACCACGATCATCGAGCCTGATTTTTGCTGGAAGCATACCGATAAGTGGATCGTATTCCCCTGGTCAGCCGAACCTCCAGTGAAAGCGCATATCAACTGATGTGCACTTCGTTCTATGTGTGGGTGGCTTAGCGCCACCCACATTGCTATATTTCCCTCTACTGAGAGTAGAGGTTGAGCAGACGAACCACCTCGCGGTAGACCTCATCGTTACCCGCTCGCATATATTTACGAGGATCGACGACTTTCGGATTCTGATCGAGATAGTGACGAACCGTCTGTGTGAAAGTCACATTGAGATGTGTTGAGACGTTGATCTTCGTCATTCCCGCCTCAATAGCAGCTCTCATTCCCTCATCGCTCACACCTGATGATCCGTGGAGTACCAAAGGCAGACTCAATGTTTGAGCGAGAGAAGCGATCAGCTCATTATTCAGCTTTGCGCTGCGTTCTGTCATCGCATGGGAAGAACCGACCGCGACAGCTAAAAGATCGACTCCCGTATCTTCAACAAATTTTTTCGCCTCATGAGGTTTCGTCTGCACTCCAGGGGCATGGACGCCATCCTTACCTCCGACCTCACCCAATTCGGCTTCAACGCTGATGGATCGCTCATGGCATTTCTTCACCACAGAGATGGTATTGCGCACATTCTGTTCATAATCGAGCTTAGAACCGTCATACATCACCGAGGTGAACCCAAGGTCGATCGCTTCATCGATCAGATCGAGATCATCAGCATGATCGAGGTGAACCACAGTCGGCACTTTCGACAATGAAGCTATTTCCAAGACAGCCTTCCCCAAAGGGGCAAGCTGTCCACCGTGATAACGCACGGCATTTTGGCTGATCTGTAAGACGATAGGCTGATCGACTGATTCCGCTGCTGAAACCAAAATTTCTGCTGTTTCCAATTGGACGACGTTAAACGCCCCCAATCCCCATCCGCGTGATCGCTGTTGTTCAGCTACGCTCAAAAGATCGACACATGACATCTATCTTCACTTCTTTTCTGTACTGTTGAGCTTTCACTTCGTCATATCGTCCAGCTACTGGTGAAACCACAGTCGCTGCAGACAAGGCGACGGCTTGACGCAGTCCCTCGTCCCATCTATCCATCCCGTATGAGGCGATATGGTGAGCGATTGCGGCGACAGATGAATCCCCCGCTCCAGTCGCATTACCTGTCAATGCGTAAGGCATAGATCCCCACCAATATCGCGTTCTCTCATTGGCGCTAAAAAGCCCCATCCCCCGAGAAGAATCCGAGACGAGAACAGCCTGTGCGCCTGCGGATAGCACAGCCTCGACACCTTCGTTTATCTCAATGCAACCAGTCGCTGCGCATAGTTCCTCACGGTTGGGTTTGACCAAGTCCGCCTGGGCGCGAGCTGCCTCCATGAGATATTCGCCGCTGGTATCGACGATGCATATCGCATTGACTGCATGAGCTGCTTTAATCAACGAGACCAGATCTTGAGTCTTTGTTCCTGTAGGAAAAGATCCGCAGATGGCGACCAGACGAGGAGCCAAGGAGATGATCTTTTCAGCCAATCTCTTCCAGGCTTCTTCAGAGACAAAACCGCCAGGTTCGTTAAAGAGGGTAACGTCGCTATCGTCCACGATCGCTGTCGTCGCTCGAGTGGGTGATTCCACCTCGATCCACTGAGAAGAAAGACCTTCATCGAGCAAGGAGAGGAATTCTTCTCCACTCCTTCCCCCTATAAATCCGCTCACCGCAGGACGATCTCCCATCTGGGCAAGAACAGAAGCGACGTTTACCCCTTTCCCTCCAGCACGTCGATAGACTTTCTGGACGCGGTGGACATGATGCGGACGCAATGAATCGATGCGATAGGTGATATCGATTGCTGGATTGCACGTAATGCACAAGATCGTCTCGCTCATGACTCTTCTCCACCGATCTCGTAGAGAGGTTTGAGCATGGCTCCGCCAGATTCGACTGAGTCGATAAAGGGGCGAGGTCCATCTTCAAGGGAATAGAGATTTGAGATCAGCATCTCGACATTTAAGCGTCGAGATGCAATCATCTCGACGGCATCAATCCACTCTTGCCCAGGGAAAGGAGCGGAATAAGACATCCACGATCCTTTGATCGTAAGCTCTCGCCTGAGGATGGTCTCAAATTCCTCATTGCTAAATTCCACGGCTCCATGTCCGGTTCCTACCAAAACGACATGGCCTTTACGTCCGCATATGGTGATCGCTTGACGCTGAGTTTGAGGAAAACCGGCAATTTCAATGCACAGCTGGGGATCGTCAACTTTCGCATAGTGCTCGGTCAGATTATCGCCACGATTGATAACGATGTGGTCGGCTCCACACCGTTGAGCTCGAGCCAATTTTTCCTCGCTGATATCGATACAGGTGACGCTAGACGCTCCCCTCGCTTTCAATGCCATGGTTGCAATCAACCCGATCACTCCACTACCGAGAACGGCAGCATCCACCTGCTCAATATCCTCGATCAGCGAAAGGGCATGTAAAGCGATTGATGCCGGCTCGACTAATGCCGCCTCTTTGAGGCTCATGGTGTCGGGGATGGGAATGCAATTGCGCGCTGGAACCGCTACGTAATCAGCTAAGGCGCCTTGTTGACGCGATCCAATGAAGGAATAGGCCGTACATAACGCACTATATCCTTGCAGGCATTGTTCGCATTCTTGGCAGGGGACGAGCGGAGCCACCGCAACTCTTCGCCCTTGGAGGCTCTTATCGACCTGATCTCCTAGCTCGACGACCGTTCCGGAAAATTCATGGCCGAGAACCTGAGGGAAATTGTGGACTCCCCCGTTGAAATAACGGGGGAAATCCGATCCACAAATTCCACAATAGGCAACTCGGATAAGAACTTCGTCACCGCGTGGCGATGGTCTGTCCGCCATGATGAGATCCAGCTTGCCCACGTCGGTCACGCTGAGCGTTCTCATCTTTTCAGCCATCGCTTAGGCCTCCTTTCCTGCACGGTGATAGAGACGTCCACGGCGATAGCTGATGAAGGTATAGAGACAGGCTGCGATATAGAGCACAGCGATAACGGCGAAACCAATACCCATCTGGAGGCTCATTCCCTTTGCCAAGAGATAGGTGATCGGAGAACCAGCCTGGTCGAGAGAAGATACCTGGGAGGCATTGCCCAACATATTGACCTGGGAGGCCAATTGCGTTTGCAAGGAGATCATCTGATTGGAAATCCAGACGGTGATCGTCATGATGATCGAGCCAGAGATCAATGTCCGGAAGATATTGCCGTGGTGAATACCGACTGCCATGGCGATGAAGAAGCCGATTGTCGCCAGATCACCGAAGGGCAGAACTTGGTTACCGGGGACGAGTACAGCGATAAGAACGGTGATCGGGACGAAGAGAAGTCCAGCGGAAATCACTTGAGGATCCCCAAGGAGAAGAGCTGGATCTAAGCCGATGCGGTAATCATTGGATTTGAACCGAGCTTGAAGTTTTGCTCGTGCTGCTTCAGCGATAGGCATGAGGCCTTGCATGATGAATTTGACCACCATCGGCATGAGAAGCATGACAGCTCCCATCGAGATGCCGAGTTGGAGAGATTTGCTGACAGGATAGCCGGCAAGAATACCGACTGCTATGCCGAGAATAGTGCCGATCACGAGAGGTTGACCGAAAACACCGAGACGCTTTTCGAGTTTATCTGTCGTGAGGTTGATGGAGCGAAGTCCAGGAATTTTTTCAATCAGATCGTCAATGGGTTTGGCGAATACACCCATATATGCCGATGTACCATGCGGGATGGACACGCCTTCGAGGCCGAAATATTCATCGGTGACGTCTCCATAAATATCGCCGAGTTTATAGGCGATGATCGCATGGACGATAACGCCAACTACCCCTCCCCAGAAAGATCCGGTGGCGATTTGAACGATGATGCCTGTAAACGCCATATGCCAGATATTCCAGATATCGACATTGACGACTTTGGTGGTTCTCGTTAAGAGCATCACGATATTGGTCGCAATGGCGATCGGGATCGCTACCAACCCCATCGTGGAAGCCCATACCATAGGCGCGGTTCCCGGCCAGCCGAGATCGACCACATTGAGATTGACATTGAAACGTTGTGCCATCGCCTCTGCCGCAGGTCCGAGATTATCCAAGAGCAGATTGACGACTAGACCGATGCCGACAAAACCGACACCGATCGTCAGACCCGATACCAGCGATTTACCGAAACCGCGTCCGAGAATAAGACCAAGAATGAAGATGATAAGCGGCAGCATGACGCTGGCGCCAAGATCAACGATATATTGAATGACGTCCATCATGGGAATCTCTACCTCTATTTCAAAATGTCGAGAATTTTCTGTTCAGTCATCTCCTGGTTGATTCCGGAGATAAAAGCGATTCCATGTATTACAGGAACGGAATAATCTTTTTTCACCTTTGCGGTCGTAACGATAAGATCCGCCTGATCTGCGACTGAATCCAATTCACCTATACGATATTGAACAACATCTACCGCAATTCCCGCCTCGCGGCATATCTCTCTAATTCTTTCAGCAGCGACTGTTGATGTAGCGACAGCCCCTCCACAGGCAACGATAACTTTCTTCATTTTCACCCCTCCTATGCGATGAATTTCACGAAATTTTTTCGTAGATAATTTTCTGTACTGAAGAACGTTCTTCAGCATTCAATAGAGCGCTTCTAAACTCTTCGTCTTGAAATGATTGAATGAGCGATGTCAATACGCTGAGATGAGCCGAAGCGTCGGATAGGACAAGAAAGACAGCGAGCGAAACGTTGACCTTATCTTCTTCATCTCCCCCCATCTCACCGAAGACGATGGGAGATTGTAGACGGACAACGACGATAGCATCGCGATGAACGTAGTCAGCACTGGTATGAGGAAGAGCGATTCCTCCCGGCAGCGGGAGACCTGTGGGAAATTCTCCTTCACGCTCACTCAACGCTTGAGCATAGTCTTCACGGACATAGCCTTTTTCATGAAGTTGGAAAGCTACCTGTTCAAAAAGTTCATCGGATGACGATGCTTCAATCTCCGAATAGAAGAAAATGGAATCCAGATCAAACATCATTTCTCCTCACTCAGCACCTTTATTCCAGATTCACTCATCATTAAGCGATAATCTTTATCAAAACCAGCATGAATACAATAATTAAAATCTGAAACCTTGCCCAAGATATTGGGGGCATTAACTCCAGCTTTTGTTCCATCAATCAGTAATGCAGTAGCGGCACACCTACTGATAGCATATCTCGATAGAGCCGTTTCATGAATATGGTAGTTATTCAAGAAACCATCTATATCTATACCTGCACAGCTGAAAAATCCCATATCAATATTGAGCAATTCTAAATTTCTAAGAGCGGGAGGCCCATAGAGAGAATTTTCATTAGACCGAATGATACCCCCGAGAAGAATGACATCGATCCCTTCATATGTTGCCAGCATCATAGCGGTAGGCAATGAAGCAGTGACGACGGTGAGCCCCCTAAGAGCATCCAAACGGGTAGCTAGCATATAGATCGTAGTGCCGTAATCCAGATAGATCGTCATCCCGTGGTCGATCAAATCGATGGCACACGCAGCAATGGTCTGCTTCGCTTCAATATTTCGCATCCGCCGCTCACCATAGGCAGATTCAAATAGCTTTGGTCTAGCGACCGCTCCTCCGCGCACCTTGAGAAGCAAACCAGCGCGGTCGAGTTCTGAGATATCTTTGCGCACAGTCTCACGGCTGACCGCCATCAAGGAGCACAGATGGGCGATCTCGACGGCATCCTCATGGCGCAATAAGGCGAGAATTTTTTCTTGACGTCCATTGAGCTCCATCACACCTCCAGACTCGCAACTTTGCGCTTGCATACTAGACTAGGCAAATGCAAACTATTAGGTCAAGAGGTTGCACATAATTAGAGCAATTTAGACGAAATCTCATAGCAAAATTTTGCAATCGCCAAGAGCTTGCGCTCACCTTCACACACAGACAGGCGAACAGATCTCAGCTATCGTCTCTGACGACTGCGTACTCAACGCCGATCTATAGGGATATAATCTCGTTCTTCTTCTCCGATATAGACCTGACGCGGACGTCCAATCCGCGCATCCGGATCCGCCCTCATCTCGCGGAATTGAGCGATCCAGCCAGGAAGACGTCCGATAGCGAAAAGGACGGTGAACATATCTTGGGGAAATCCCATCGCCTCATAGATCAATCCAGAGTAGAAATCGACGTTGGGATAGAGCTTTCTCTCTGCAAAATAATCATCTTCTAAAGCCGCCGCTTCCAATTCTTGAGCCAGATCGAGAAGATCTCGCCTGCCCTCTTTCAGCTCTAAGACGCGATCAGCATGGGCTTTGATGATATTGGCTCGCGGATCGTAATTTTTATAGATACGATGCCCAAATCCCATCAGCTTGATGCCAGACTGCTTATTTTTCACCTTGGTGACGAATTCCTTAACGTTCATCTTCGATGCTTTGATCTGCTCAAGCATCTCCAAAACAGCCTGATTCGCTCCTCCATGAAGAGAACCTGACAAGGCATTGACGCCGCTGGCAACCGAAGCGTAGATATTAGCCCCAGACGATCCCACCAGGCGCACCGTTGATGACGAACAATTCTGTTCGTGATCGGCATGAAGAATCAGTAAAACCTCCAAAGCACGGGTGATTTCATCGTTGAATTCATATTCTTCAGTCGGATAGCCAAAACTCATCCTCAAGAAATTCTCGATATAACTCAATGAATTATCAGGATAAAGCATTGGTTCGCCACGAGAATTCTTATATCCATATGCCGCCATCGTCGGCACTTTAGCGATCAGACGCTCAGTCGCCTCCTCAATCGATCGTTCATCACTACCGAGAGAGTCGAAACTAAAAGTGGATAACATCATCAGACCAGATGCCAAGACGGGCATGGGATGAGAACGCCGGGGGAACATAGTAAAAAATTCCCTCATCCGTTCGTCTACCATCGTCTTGCGTCGGATCCGATCCTCCCAGCAAGATAGAGCCTGCTGATCGGGCAATTCTCCATAAATGACCAGATAGGCGGTCTCTAAAAAGGTCGATTGCTGCGCTAACTGCTCGATGGGATATCCACGATAACGCAAAATACCTTGCTCGCCATCAATGAATGTGATCGCTGAGCGAGTGGACGCGGTATTGGCAAATCCTGGATCGTAGGTTGTCATCTGAGCATCGTTGAGTAAAGATCGGATGTCCAATCCACTTGTCCCGCATGTGGACTCCACCATATCCACATCGATATGGCGTGAACGATGTGCAATCGTCATCTTTGGCATAGCGATCACCTCTTTCACTGAACCTGTGATGCCAGCCTAAAGCCTCAAGGGGGTCATATCACGTCGATATTACGGTTTGGACACGCCATGAGCGAACATAGATCATATAAAACAACGCGAGGCGGTAAAGATTCCCCCTTACCGCCTCGTATCATGACCATGACATCAGGTTAACTCGAATGAGTCCACTCAAAACTATCGATGAGAGTGGCGAAACGCTCGAGAAGCTGAGTCGAAGCGTCAAGAGCATTGGTCTGCCCTCTTTCGATCTGCTCGATCAAAGAACGCGACAATTCACGCATGGGACCTGCCCCATGGAGAGAATCCAAGATAGCAGCTTCCGTCTGCGCCCACATCCAATCGATCTGCTGATTGGCACGATGACGTTCCAAACCGATCTTCTCATCCAGATATTGACGATGATCGAGAACAGCCTGCCAGACATCATCTAAACCGATCTGCTTCAAAGCAGAACAGGTCAATACTGGAACACGACGTTCATTGGCTTGGCTGGAGACGAGTTTCATCGCAATGGACAGATCTCGTGCGGTAACTCTCGCTTCACCTTCATTCTCACCGTCTGCCTTATTGACAGCGATAACGTCGGCTAATTCCAAAATACCTTTCTTGATGCCCTGCAATTGATCGCCTGAACGCGACAGCATGAGCACCAGATAGGTATCGACCATTCCGGCTACCGCCACCTCGGACTGTCCAACACCGACAGTCTCTACGATGACGACATCATATCCCGCCGCTTCCACCAAGAGCATGGCTTCACGAGTTGCACGCGCGACACCGCCAAGATGAAGGCCTGTCGGTGAAGGACGGATAAAAGCCTCTTCTCTTTGGGCTAGAGCTCCCATACGGGTGCGATCACCAAGGACGGAACCTCCCGAAACCGAGCTGGAAGGATCGACAGCCAGAACCGCGACTTTGTGGCCCTGATCGATAAGACGACATCCCATAGCATCGGTGAAGGTGGACTTACCTGCACCAGGGACGCCGGAAAGCCCGAGGCGGATCGATTTCCCAGCCAGCGGGGTAAGCTCCCGGAGGAGATCCCGGGCCAAAGCATGATGCTTTGGATTCCGGGATTCCACCAGGGTGATAGCCCGGGCCAAAGCGGCCCGGTTACCACTCTTGATGCCCTCGATCAATGCGGGGACATCGGTTGACCTACTCATTGTTTTCTCGTGCCTTATCGATAAGAACCTTCAACAGATCCTGAGCGGCTACGGGAATATTGGTTCCAGGCGGGTAGATCGCCGCTGCACCGTCAGCACGCAACTGCTCGAAATCCTGTTCGGGGATCACACCACCGACAACGATGATGATATCCTCACGACCGAGTTTATCGAGCTCAGCACGCAAAGCGGGAACCAAAGTGAGGTGGCCAGCGGCGAGGGAAGAAACGCCCACGACGTGAACGTCACCTTCGATAGCCTGGCGGGCTGCCTCATCGGGGGTCTGGAAGAGCGGACCTACGTCCACATCGAAGCCGAGATCGGCGAATGCGGTAGCGATCACCTTCTGGCCTCGGTCGTGGCCATCCTGACCCATCTTCGCGATGAGGATACGGGGACGACGACCCTCGATATCCTCGAACTCACTGACGAGTTCACGGGTTTCATTCATGGCTTCAGACTTTCCGGATTCCTTCGAGTAAACACCCGAAATGGTACGGATCTGGGCGGTGTAACGTCCGAATTCCTTCTCCAAGGCATCGGACATCTCACCGACGGTGGCGCCAGCCCGACCAGCATCGATGCACAGCTTGAGCAAGTTGCGATCCGGATCGGAAGGATCGGGATTCGCAGCAGCCCAGGTGAGGCGCTCAAGAGCCTTCTGGCAGGCTTCGCTATCGCGTTCGGCGCGCAGACGCTCGAGTTTGGCAATCTGCTGAGCGCGAACCTCGCGGTTATCGATCTTGAGCACGTCGAGCTGATCGTCTTGATCCAAAACGTACTTGTTGACGCCGATAACCGGCTGACGTCCCGAATCGATACGTGCCTGAGTACGGGCGGCTGCCTCTTCGATACGCATCTTCGGAATACCAGCTTCGATAGCCTTGGTCATACCACCGGCTTGCTCAACCTCTTGAATCAATGCCCATGCTTTGCGAGCTAGATCGTTGGTGAGCTTCTCGACATAAGCCGAGCCAGCCCACAGATCGACGCTACGGCAGTTACCCGATTCCTGCTGAATGAACAGCTGGGTATTACGAGCGATACGAGCCGAGAAGTCGGTCGGCAAAGCGATTGCCTCATCCAAAGCGTTCGTATGCAAGGACTGAGTCTGACCTTGAGTAGCGCCCATAGCTTCCACGCAGGTACGCACCACGTTGTTGTAGACATCCTGAGCGGTCAATGACCAACCAGAGGTCTGCGAGTGGGTTCGCAAGGACATTGACTTCGGATTCTTCGGGTTGAACTGGCGAACCAGACGAGCCCACAACATACGGGCAGCGCGCATCTTGGCGACTTCAATGAAGAAGTTCATACCGATTGCCCAGAAGAAGGACAGACGCGGAGCAAACTGATCGACATTCAAGCCGACCGATTCACCGGCACGGATATAGTCCACACCGTCTGCCAAGGTATATGCCATCTCGATATCAGCAGTGGCTCCAGCCTCTTGCATGTGATAGCCGGAGATCGAAATCGAGTTGAACTTCGGCATATTCGCGCTGGTGAAGGCGAAGATCTCCGAGATGATACGCATGGACGGAGCCGGCGGGTAAATATAGGTATTACGAACCATGAACTCTTTGAGAATGTCGTTCTGGATCGTACCTGCCAGCTGTTCGGGCTTAACACCTTGTTCTTCAGCCGCCACCACATAGAGGGCGAGAATCGGTAGCACCGCACCGTTCATGGTCATCGAGACCGACATCTGATCGAGTGGGATACCATCGAAAAGCTGACGCATATCGTAGATGGAGTCCACAGCCACACCTGCCATACCGACATCGCCAGTCACGCGGACGTGATCGGAATCGTATCCACGGTGAGTAGCGAGGTCGAATGCGATGGATAGACCCTTCTGACCGGCGGCAAGATTGCGGCGGTAGAAAGCGTTGGATTCCTCAGCAGTGGAAAAACCCGCGTATTGACGAATCGTCCAGGGACGCGAGGTATACATCGTGGCATAGGGGCCGCGAAGGAAGGGCGGGATGCCCGGCATGGTGTTGAGGAAGTCCAAATCACCATAGACATCGTTGCCATAGAGCAGATCAACCGGGATCTGCTCTGGGGTCACCCACTGCTCGGCTGCCTTATCTCCTACCATCTGCTGGAATTTCTTCACAGCATCGGGAGCAGGAGTGGCAGGTCCTAAATCGAATTGATCAAAACGTGGTAGAGCGTTCACTTCTTCACTCCCAAAGTTGCGAGAACCTCATTCAGGCCTGCGACCACGTCCTTGCCGAGAGCGATTGTCTCGTCGATGACAGACGCAGCATCCACCTCGCCTAGTTCCTTGACGTTACCGGCCAAGATGACCTTGGCTGCACCGGCTTCCTTGAAGGCTTGAGCCATAGCGAAGCCGATCTGGCTATAGACCTTTCCAGAGGAGCACAGACACACCACAGGGGTGCCGGCTTTCTTCCAAGCATCGATAAGAGCATCCGTCTCGGTACCCTCAGCCTCGATGGTTTCAAGACCAGCGATGTGGAAGTAGTTGGAGGCGAAGCCCTCACGAGCTCCGTAGTCACGCCGGGTTCCAAGACATGCCAAGAAGACTTTGGCATCGCTACCAGCAGTCGCATCGCGCAACTGCTCAAAGACCTCGGAATCGCGCCTGAATACCAGACCATCACGTGCCGGAGCTTCAGGACGTTGCTTGACCTCAAGCGGCTTTTCTTCTGGGTTGGGGAATTCAGAGACACCTGTAATCGGCTTAGTACGAGTTGCTAAACGCTTGGCGCGTTCGGCATTTACCTGCTCCAAATCGGCTGCAACTGAACCGGCGGCCAGATAGGAAGCCATACCTCCAGCAGCATCGATCTTGCCGAAGATCTCCCATGCCTTCTCAGCGATTTGACGAGTCAAAGACTCGATATACCATGCGCCGCCAGCCGGGTCATTGACGCGTCCAAGGTTGGATTCTTCAGCGAGAATCACCTGGGTATTGCGGGCGACACGACGGCTGAAATCGTTGGGCAATCCCCATGCGGTATCAAAGGGCAAAACGGTGATCGCTTCCACTCCCGCCACTGCAGCGGAGAAGGTAGCAATCGTCCCTCTCAGAATATTGACATAGGGATCGTCGCGTGTGATTTCACGCCAGCTCGTCACGGCATGTTGACGGGCACCACGCTTGGATTCAGTGACGCCGAAGATTTCGCCAACACGGCTCCACGCCATGCGCAAAGCGCGCAGACGAGAAATGGTAGCGATCTGATCGCATGTGGCAGTGACACGGAAGTTGATCGAGTCGAAAGCGTCATCCACGCTGACACCCTGCTCGACAAGAGCTCGCACATATTCGGCGCCAGTGGCCAAAAGATAGGCCATCTCGTGAATATCTCCAGCACCCGCATTGTGATAGATGGTGCCGTCAATGACGAAGGGGCGAGAATTCTTATATCCGTCCAGACGCTTAACCCAAGCCGCCATCTGGCTGAGATCAGCTTTGGTACCACTCAAGGCGGCGTAACCGATCGGATCGATACCGAGATTCAGCGACAAAGATGCCTTATCTTTATCGGATTTCTCGTAGACGCTCAGCAAAGCCTCGGCGGCTCCAGCCTGGTCATAACGGCTGGTCACTTCCACCTTGGCCAAGTCGAGGATGACATCTGCTAAATCTTCAGTTAGATCGTCAGCGCTGATCGCATCGGGATCAACTCGCAACCAAATGCTGGTAGCGCCGCGCTCCAAATCGACAGCGATAGCCTTACGCGTGGCTGCAGGATCGGGATCTTCATGCAAGGCGCGCACATCCCAAGCGTCCATACGTCCATCGCGGATGGTCGTTCCACGAGTGAACGGGTAGACGGCGGGGGCTCCAAGCTCGCCAATCGCATTTTCTTGTGTATAAATCGGTTCGACGGTCAGGCCATCGACGGTCGTGACCTTCAACCGATTGAGAGCCTGCTCGGCACTCAGCT
This sequence comes from Actinomycetes bacterium, assembly GCA_023419175.1. Classification (GTDB taxonomy): domain Bacteria; phylum Actinomycetota; class Actinomycetes; order Propionibacteriales; family Propionibacteriaceae; genus Brooklawnia. The sequence continues at coordinate 20,429 of JAEZYG010000079.1, read as the reverse complement.
GCTTATCTTCCGGACGTCCTCGGTTGAGAACCTTGGCCACCTCAACGCCCCATTGCTCATAGCTCGGAGAGTCGAAGTCACCGGCGAGAACTAGGTTGTCAACAACCATATTCTCGACATCCGTTGACGCGCCTGCTGGTGGAGTAGGTGTCGTCATCGGGTTACTCCTCCCATGTTGTGGCCGAGATATCTTGGCCATGTGCTGCTTACTCAGCGAGAGCGTCGGCTATAAATCGCCAAAATTCTTAGCCGACAAGCATCCTTAACTGGGCAGACAGAATGGACAACCATTCTGCCCGTCCAGCATATCAACTTGGAATTTAGAATGTCGCCCACCCCCTAGAAAGGCAATACTTGCGATAGATCCCCAGTTTTCACGACCCCTCGAGAGTCAAAAGCATATGTAGACTTTTAAGCCATTCACCCGTCTATATATAGACAGAAAAGATCTTTTATCTTCACATGGAGAGAAATCTGGTCAATGATTCAACGATCAGACGGACATCTGTGCACTCTTCATCGGGAATAGATCGGTTAATTAAAACCAATGATCTTTTGAGCTAAGCGATAGATCGTCAGACATATCCTGCGTCCCCCGCCCCCTTTGAGATTGATCAGAGCGCCCATGAGAGTAGAGCGAATGTGACGATAGGCATGACGGTTGGCCGTGCGCAGTTCCCTCCACAAAGCTCGCCGCTGAGCGAGACGTTCACCGCTACCTTCTTTTAGCATCAAGATGGATGAGACCACGCACACCACACCCAAATAATGCTCCATATACCACCGCAGACGCTTTGGTAAATCGACAGACATCGAGGGCATGTGATGGATCATGAGGCGGTTAACCCTTAATTGCTGATCCAGACGAGAAATCATCACCTTTTCAGCAACCGATTGATCTTCACGCCCGATGTAATACAGATAGAGGTTGAGGTCAAGGTAGCCAATCGTACGCACCGCCACCATAGGGACAAAAGCATAGAGATTATCGACATAGAAACAATGCTCTGGAAGTTGCAGTTCAACCTCGTGCAAGATATCCGTCCGATAGCACAGCGAATGCATCAAAAGATACTGATGACGCTTGAAACGCTTGACATCGCTCCATGTATGAATATGACCATCGGCAAAGATATTGCGATAGCTGATGACGTGTTTACGTTTTTTCCCTTGCTTGTCATAGACATAATTGGTCACCACCAGATCGGGAAGATTATCCTGCTCAATCCAGCGTTCCAATTGTTGAATCAAAGAATAATAAGCTCCCGGATCGAAACGGTCATCGGAATCGCAAACTTTGAAATAGCGTCCGCGAGCCCAACCCAAACCGGCATTGATCGCTGAGCCATGTCCACCATTGGCTTTATGAATCACACGAATTCGATCGGGAAATCGCGCAGCATAGCGGTCGGCAATCGCAGCAGTATTATCACTCGACCCATCATTGACGATGATGACTTCCACCCCCTGAGGGAGAGGAAGCATCGAATCGATGCAGCGATCTAGATAGTCTTGAGAGTTATAGCTCGGGACGACGATTGAAAGCGTCATGGTATTGCGCGCACAGGTCCCGCTCATCGTTGAGCTCATCTGTTCCTGACCTTCCACCAGACCCAAACCTCCTTACATCGGCGAAATATTTTCACCAGATCTGAGCCTAGCGCGCCCCATAGCGTAAGCGCACAACAGTAAGCCATATTGACATCGTTTCTCTTGGTAGATTGGATTATCCATGGGTAGTTCATCGATGCTATCCACCTGCATTTCCTATCGCACCGCAGCGCTATGCAGCGTGATAGTTTCAAGGAGAGTCATGGACGACTGGACACAAACTTTGGGCGCTGGCCCTCTCTTATTAATCGCCCTCGCCGCGATCGCGATGATCCTCATCTGCATCATCGTCTTTAAACTTCACGCCTTTCTCACTCTCATTATCGTCTCGGCGTGTACCGCTATCGTAGCTGGAGTTCCACTGAGCTCTATCGCATCGACGATGACATCGAGTTTCGGCTCAACACTGGGATCGGTCGCCTTACTCGTCGCCTTAGGCGCGATGCTTGGCAGATTGATCGAATATTCTGGAGGCGCTCAAGTACTTGCAGACGCCATGATCAACCTATGCGGACGGCAACGCGCACCTTTCGCTCTCGGTATCACCTCACTGATTTTAGGCTTTCCCATTTTCTTTGATGCCGGTTTGGTGATGATGTTGCCCATCATCTTCGCCGTCGCCAGGCGTTTTACCGATAAGAGCGTACTCATCTTCGGCATTCCCGCAGCTGGCGCTTTCTCTGTCATGCATATCTTCTTGCCCCCTCATCCAGGTCCTGTCAGCTCGACAGAGCTCTTCCATGCCAATCTCGGTATCGTCCTACTCATCGGTCTAATCGTTGTTCTACCTGTGTGGTATCTCTCAGGTTATCTATGGGGTCTTTTCGTTGGAAAACGTCTCATCGTTCCCATTCCGACAATTTTTGGCGAGATCGACCATGACCAGCCTTCCAATCCCCCACGAGTCAGCACGGTGATTGCCGTCTTAGCTCTGCCGATGGTCTTGATCTTCCTCAATACGGGTTTGACCGCTTTGGCATCTGTGGGGATTGTCGATAAGGACGCTCTTTGGGTGATCGCCTTGCAATTCTTGGGAACGTCTGCCATCGCTTTGCTCATCACCTGTTTGGTAGCGATCGCGGTTTTTGGTTTCCGCCGTGGCGAGAAGGGAAGCGCTATCGAAAAATTGCTTGACTCCTCTCTTGGCCCGGTCTGTTCGGTGATTCTCATCACTGGAGCTGGAGGAATGTTCGGTGGAGTTTTACGTGCTTCTGGTATCGGCGATGCCGTCGCTCATTCTTTGAGCGATATCGGATTACCCATTATCGTCGCCGCCTATCTGATCTCGGTAGCGTTGCGTCTGGCTCAAGGTTCTGCGACTGTCGCCTTGGTGACTGCTGCCGGTTTAGCTTCGCCCGCTGTACTCGCTGGAGATTTCAACACGATACAAGTCGCTTGTATCGTCTTAGCTACCGCCGCTGGCTCAGTCTTTGGCGGGCATGTGAACGATTCGGGATTCTGGCTTGTCGGGCGCATGATGGGTATGGATGTTGCCACCACCCTACGCGTATGGACTGTACAACAAGCTATCGAATCGGTGATCGCTTTCCTCTTAGTGGGCGCTATTTATTTAGTTGCTGGAGCCTTCTAGTCGATTGCTCAACTACTCCCTGGTCTGTCCTGGCAAGACTTCATATCTCTAGGACAGACCATCCATATCAGGGTAGTGAAGCCTATACAGCAATCTTCTCAGCGATCCAGATGGATCTATCCGTATCAATCCTCATCGCTAGGTATCATCACTCCTTACCCGCCTCTACTGTTCTACAAGAAATATTGCACTTGAATATTCACTACGTTTCACCCATTTCCTGCAGCTTTTCCATCTCTGCTGAGGTCGAATATCGTCCCTATCCCCATAGCAACAGTCGATATGCTTGATCTATGGTCAACCGTCTTGCCGATGCCACAAGTCCCTATCTGCGTCACCATGCCGATAATCCCATCGATTGGTGGCCATGGGGTAAGGAAGCCTTCATAGAAGCCCAACAGCGAGATCTTCCCATCCTGATCTCGATCGGTTATGACTCGTGCCATTGGTGTCATGTCATGGCTGAAGAATCCTTCACCGATGCTTCATGTGCTGATTTCATCAATACCCATTTCATCGCTATCAAAGTGGATAAGGCTGAACATCCCGATATCGATCAGATCTATATGAATGCCACTCAGGCTTTGACCGGACGAGGAGGGTGGCCCAATACTGTCTTCTGCACCCCGACAGGTCAGCCTTTCTTCGCAGGAGGATATTTCCCTCCCATAGCGAAAGACGGGATGCCGTCCTTTAGCGAAGTGGTGAAGGCCATAGCAGAAGCTTGGGAGCAGCGACGTGGCGAAGTTCTCGACTCGGCGTCCACGATCGTCTCCGAACTTGCCCAACAGCGCACCGCCATGCCTGGACATGCGATCCGTCCAGATCTTTTAGATCCTCAGCGAATGGTGGCAATGCTGCTCACCTCCTTTGATTCTATCCATGGAGGTTTTTCTCACGCACCTAAATTCCCCCATGCCCCCGTCTTGGACGCTCTGCTCACGTTGTCCGACCAATCCCTTAACGACAAGGCTCTCTATACTCTCGATGCCATGTCACGTGGAGGGATTTATGATCAGATCGGCGGCGGTTTCCATCGTTACAGTGTCGATGCAGGTTGGGAAGTCCCCCATTTTGAAAAGATGCTGGACGATAACGCCCTTCTAATCGGCACCTATACTCGCGCTTGGCTTCGTTCCATTCCCGATGATGGCACTGAGCAAAGGGAACGTTTCGCCCATGTCGTCTCATCGACGATCTCTTGGCTCGATGAGCAAATGCGTCTGCCATCACAGGCTTTCGCCGCCAGTTTGGATGCCGATTCACCAGATGACAAGGGAACGATGCGCGAGGGAGCGTATTATCTGTGGCATTCCGACGATTTCAACCGCTATCTGGGAGGAGATTCCAGATTCGCTCACGGGGTCTTCCATCTGACGCATGAAGGCAATATGCCCTCTGGCTCCGAGCGTCCAACAGATGGAAGTCGTCTGGGAACTTTACAATTCCACGGCAATCCTCATCCTGGACGTATCGCCAATGTCATCGCCACGCTGAAAGCTATCCGAGATCAACGTCCGATGCCCTCTCGTGATGAGACGGTCATCGCCGCATGGAATGGTCTTGTGATCGATTCACTCACCTTCGCCGCCATGGTCTTTGGACGCCCGCAATGGTTAAAGATGGCTAGACAAGCCGCTGAAGCCGTGTGGAATGTCCATTGGGATGCTAAAGAGCGGATTCTCTATCGGACAAGCGTGGATGGTATTCGCGGTTCTAGTGGAATGTTGTCCGATTATGCCGCTCTTGGGCTCGGATATATGAGGCTTGGCGCCGCTCTGGGAGAATCTGAGTGGTGCGAGCGGGCGGTCATGCTCATCGATAGAGCATGCGAACTTTTTATCCATGCAGACGGTTCCTATCTGGATTCACACAGCGATTTGGCTTTCGCTCCAGCTCAACGATTTGATGATGAGGCAGCACCCAGCGGCAATGCGATCTTCGCCTTGGCTTTACGTTTGATATCTCTTTATCGTCATGACGAGAGCTACCGCGAAAAAGCGGTGATGATCGACAGACGCCTATCTAAGGTTTTGGTCTACTCCCCCAGGTTCAGCGGGTGGGCATTGGCTCAAGCTATCATCGATAGCCAAGAGAGGGAGGGATATGGTTCTGTGTCGATATCTATCCACAATGCCTCTTCGGCAATCAACGATATGTCCCAGGCGTGTTGGAGATTGGCTCCGTGGGCCTCTTTGGTGATGTGGAAGCGAGAAGAAGATAGTAGTGAATACAATTCACTTCCGAGAGCTGAAATCTGTCGCCGTGGATCATGCCTGCCCGCTATCGACGATTTCACTCAGATCGCTAGGGCTTTGTGGCCTAGCGTCTCTTTGAATTCTTAGGAGTGGAGCATAGGGGATTCGAACCCCTGACCTTCTCATTGCGAACGAGACGCGCTACCAACTGCGCCAATGCCCCAAAGCACCCATCATCCTATTCCCAGATAGGCGCAGATACCAAATCAGTCCTTATTCAACACCGTAGAGAAAGAAGGTAAGGCGTATTCACGTAAGCCACTGAACAGATCGTCTTCAGGGATCACCGTAGGAACTGCAGAGTAGACCAATTGAAAATCCTCCGTCGGCCACGCCTCTTGTTGAATCTCAGTGGGGACAGCAAACCACATTCCATCAGGATCAACTTGAGAAGCGTGAGCGCGCAAAGCCTCGTCTCGAATCGGAAAATATTCACTACATTCCACCTTGGTGGTGATGCGATGCTCATAGTTGACATCTTCCCACTGCCCAAGACGCTCCTCATACGGGGATTCATATCCATGTGAGCGCATCGCCGCATCCAATGCCAGGTAACGTCTGCGATGAAAAGAGGTCTGGTAATACACTTTCGGCACCTGATAGGGCATGCCAAGATCGTGACGGACATCATCTGCCGCCAAGCGAATTGCCCTCATCGTCACGCGATGGGTCTGAATGTGATCGGGATGGGGATATCCTCCGGCTTCGTCATAGGTGGTCACCACATGGGGACGCAAAGAGCGGATCACACGAGCCGCTTCAACCGCAGCCTCATCGGGGTCGAGACGGGCAAAACATCCCTCAGGAAGATCATCCCACGAACCATCCTCAGGAAAACCCGAATCGATAAACCCAAGGGATACATGGTCAATCCCTAAAATTCGGCGAGCTCGCTCCATCTCCTTACGCCGGATCACAGATAGATTATTGACCACATCGTCACTCATCATCTTCGGATTGAGAACTGAACCACGCTCCCCTCCTGTGAATGTGGCGACGACAACCTGGATGCCCTCACGGACATAGCGCACAGTTGAAGCGGCTCCCTTACTCGATTCATCATCAGGATGAGCATGAAAATGCAAGAGACGTAATCTGTCACCACCTGCGCACTCATTGACCATCGCGCTTTTTTCTCTCACCTATTCTCCACCCTCTGACGCTTCTCCATCACCCATAAGCCCCAAAGATCGTATTTCTTGAAGGTTCAGCGGCTCGCCATTATGTTCAGCTAGGAGCTGGTTGACCGCCTCAACGTTAACCTCTCGCCCATGGAGAGTTAAGAACATGACCGCAGTGGAAAGAGCGAAACTACGCTCATCATGTGGATTCACCATCCCTATCAATTCTCGCGCCACGACAACACCTTCACTATCACATCGACTACCCACTTCTTTTCATCCACATGGACATAGTATGCTCCCCTTTTCCAAAGGACTATGCTGGAAGAATGTCCGATCAAGAAACTGTATGGTTGACGCGCGATGCATATGACAAACTTGCTGCGGAACTCGAAGAGCTGAAAACTGTCGGCCGCGCGACGGTTACTCAGAAGATCGCGGCTGCTCGCGAAGAAGGGGATCTGTCCGAAAATGGCGGCTATCACGCTGCTAGAGAAGAGCAGGGGCAGATGGAAGGCCGCATCAAACAGCTTGAACAGATTCTGCGCGATGCTGAGGTCGGTGAAGCCCCTGAAGATCCCGATGAAGCAGCAGTCGGCACCTTGGTCACCATCGCCTATTTTGGCGATGAGGACGATACAGAGACTTTCCTGCTCGGCTCACGAGAGATGCTCGGTCTTGACGACGATATCGACACTCACATATTCAGCCCTCAATCCCCTCTTGGGCATGCCGTCTTGGGAGCCAATAAAGGCGCTGAGGTTTCCTATGAAGCTCCTAATGGCAAGACTATCGATGTGACGATTATCGATGTCCAACCCTTTAACGGCTGATCTTTCAACGCTTCATCACTAGATCGCGAGGGATACCCCCCTCGCGATTTTTCATTGGCGTAGACCCATCATCTATAGCCACGTAATCGAGGCTTTCGCCATGACCACACCGATATCGAGATGGGCTCGTCCTTCCTTGACGATATAACGGTTCATCGGTCCGCTCGTCCCATCTGGCCAGCTTATAGCTCCCAATTGAAGGGAGGGAATGATGGTCATATCTGAGTCCCGATCTATCTTGATGGTCGCACTTCCCGATTCGATAGCAAAACGCGAACGTCCCTGACGTAAACAACCTGTTATTTCGGCACGTCCCACTTGCACTAAACCATCATCTAGACGCTGTATGCCGATCAAACGCATAGATCCGGCGCTCACTCTTATATGACCAAGGGATGGGCAATTCATCACGATCAAGCGACTTCCTCTCACTTCTGCATTGATACAGATGAGCGGATTGATCCTTACGACCAGTTCTTGACCAAAAGCGATATCGTGAACTCCTGCCACGCTGAACTGAGAGCGAGCCGATAAAGCACCTTTCTCAGCAAATTGCCCCTCGGTGATGATCTCGACACTGTGATCGCTTCGCGTCATCGTATGAGGACCTTCAACGACACAGGTTTTCACATCACTATCGGCAACGATACGCACCCGTCTACCCACCGAACGGACGGTCAAAGTGCGAATCGGTTGAGGATCGATATCGCCATAGCGATCTGGCTGACGAGCCATATCGGCAATCCTGCGCATTGCATATTTCGCCAGACGATCAGCTCTACTGACGAATAAGCCTGCGTTATAGGCGATCTGCTCGAGATCGATAGTCGCATTCTGCTCAGCTGAATCGCCTTGGCTGAAAAGAGGGGAATCGCATCTATCCATTTCGTCCACGTCGATAAAAGCCCGACTAGCTGGTTTAGCCTCGCATAAATCCTCGTCAATATCCGCATCATCTAGATAAGCCGCCCTCTTATAAGAGGGATGGTCTATCCGCTCGTAGAGATCATAAGAATCCGATCGATCACCGATGCGAGCAGCATCGTAATCGCGTAAAGCTTCGGCGGCTTGATCGCGGTCTATAGAACCATTGATGAGACTGTCAAGGATTGCTCGCAATTTAGCCTGGCTCATGTGTCCAATCTAGACCGTCTATCAAAAAATTTTGTCCAGATCGCAGACAGCGACCAGGTCTGTTTGGATCTCATTTCCCAAAACGAAACGGTGTTCGCCGACTACTTGGAAACCTCGAGAGGTATAGAGAGCTTTCGCTGGTTTATTGGTCTCGGCGAATCCCAGCCACACGCGACGATATCCCCATAGATGCGCCTTGGCAATCGCATAATCAACCATGGCTGTCCCGATTCTTCTGCCGTGATATTCCTTCAGCACATAGACACGTTGGATCTCGCAGGCATCCTCCCCCATAGCCTCCGTCTGGGCAGCACCGATATTAATTTTCATATAGGCGATAGGGCGTTCAGCGTCCCCTTCTTCGTCGTGGACGAGAAAGAAAAAACTCTCTTGGCAAGCTAATTCCTCATCCATGCGCTCAGGACTTAGAGAGTGACGCACATAGGAAGCCATATCTTCGTCACAGACTTCGTGGGCGAAGGTATCTGAGAATGTTCTCGCCGCCAAGCTCGCCAATTCCTTCGCATCACGCCGATCGGCTCTTCGCATCGTATATCGCGTACCGATAAGAGTATGTCTATCTTTTTCCATTGCAGAAGCAAGATTAGCTGAAAGAAAAATGAAGATTTTCTCTCCAATTCTCCATCTGAGTGGAATAGTCTTATCTCCATGCGCGAGTGGATTTCGATGCCGCGAAATGTATGGGTTCTTTCCCTCTCATCATTTTTCATCATGGTTGGCTTCGGAGTCGTTCTACCTGTCTTACCAATTTTCGCCCGTTCTTTTGGAGCCTCCACTTTCGCCACCAGCGCTATCGTGAGCGCTTTCGCAACTGCCCGTCTACTCTCTAGCCCCCTGTCAGTTCCTTTGATTTCACGATGGGGGCAACGCTCCTGTCTGATAATCGGCACCTTGATCGTTGCTGCGAGTTCTGCCGCAATCGGTCTATCCCACAACTACTGGCAGATGTTGATCTCGCGCGCTACAGCTGGAATCGGCTCAGCGATTTTCACAGTCGCCGCCATGGACGTTCTGGTCAGTTCAGTCTCACCTACCCAACGCGGACGAGCCACTGCAATCTATTCGGGAAGTTTCCTCATCGGAGGTATGGCTGGCCCCGCCCTGGGAGGTCTGCTCGCATCGATCTCCATACGAGCCCCTTTCTTCTTCTACTCATTCACCTTGCTCTTCTCCGCTGCCGCTGTGGGTTTTCTGCTCACCAAGACGACATATGCAACCTCCGCAAAAACAACGGAATCATCCTCCCTCACTTCCTTTCTCAAACAGGCTCGTTTTCGATCTGCCATCGCGGCGAATTTCGCGACAGGCTGGCAAGCCCAAGGAGTCAGATCAGCTCTCGTCCCGATCATCATCGTAGAAATCATTCATGCAGATCCGACGATGACTGGCACCGCATTCACCATCGCGATGATTATCCAAGCCATTTCCCTTGGTCCAGCGGGACGCTTCACCGATAGTGCTGGACGAAAAGCGGTCTTGATCGTCTCATTGATCCTTGGGGGAATCGCCTCTGTCATCATCGCAGGGGCTCATAGCTATCTCATGATCGTTGGAGGCCTATCTCTTTTCGCTATCAGCTCTGCAGGAATGTCCACGGCTCCCGCCGCCATTGTTGCCGATGTCTGCGCAGGTAAAGCTCGCAGCGGTTTAGCTGCTTTTCAGATGGCTCTCGATCTGGGGTCGATCATCGGCCCTCTTATCGCCGGTCTCCTCGCTGATCAGATCTCGATGTGGGCTGCGATGTCCATAGGTGGACTGATCTATATCGTCCTCGCTCTTGCCAGCTATCGCGTCCGTCTCAATCCTGATATGAGTTGATCACCTCGACGTGGAAGGATAGCTCTATGGTTCGTCGTCCTCTTCATCAACTCATGGCTCCCGATTGGGCTGATGCTCTTTCAGATCAGGCTGAGACCATCGCTCGGATGGGAGATTTTCTACGAGCTGAATTAGCTGCTGGACACAATTATCTGCCCGATGGCTCCCTCACCTTCCGAGCGTTCTCATGTCCCTTAAGGGAGGTAAAAGTCCTCATCGTAGGACAAGACCCTTATCCCACCCCTGGGCATGCGATCGGTCTGAGTTTCGCTGTCAACGCCGATATCCGTCCGCTTCCTAAAAGCCTCATCAATATCTATCGCGAATTGGAAAGCGATATGCAAATCCCCCCTGTCGAGCATGGGGATTTAACAGGATGGCTAAATCAAGGCGTTCTTCTGCTCAACCGCTGTCTATCCGTCCAAGCTGGGCGACCAGGCTCCCACCGAGGCAAAGGATGGGAAGAGGTGACAGATGCCGCTATCAAGGCTCTCATCGCACGAGGAGGTCCTCTCGTGGCGATCTTATGGGGACGTGACGCTCAAAGTCTTACTCCCGCACTGCAAGCAGCGAATATTCCGATCATCGCCTCTGCTCATCCCTCTCCCCTGGCAGCCTCACGAGGATTTTTCGGATCTCGCCCCTTCAGTAGAGCCAATGCCGCGCTCATCGCTCAAGGAGGAGAGCCGATCGATTGGGATTTACGAAACGCACATTAGCTATCGATTTCGACCTGTCCGACGCGCTTCTGTAGAATCCTGCCTGATATGCGCAGGAGAGCTCACATCCCTCCCCCATATCAGAAAGGGGGTCATCGACCCGGTGCCATCACACCACAGCACACCTGATCCCGCTGGGCAGAACAGCCCTCTGCACAGTCGTTTCTGGCGTCACTTTCCCGACCGCGGACCTCAGGCGGAAAAAGAACGCCACTCTATGATCGTGAGCTTAACGATCGTCGGTTCAGTTGCAATCGTCATCTTCTTGATGTCGATCACGATCATGATCGGACGCGCTCCACATCTCTCACTTCACTCAACTCATGATTCGACAACATCTATCGCCACACCATCGATAACCTCATCTCCATCCTTCGCCTCACCATCTCCTACAGCTGAAAGCTTCGAGCCTAAACCGATCATTACTGGCATACCCCAAATCGGTGCACCACTCCCTGCTCCTAGCCCATCGCCTACTGTGACAGAGTCCAAAGAGGAAAGAGGGCGCGAAGGATTTGCCACCAGCTACCAGGGACGCCCTGTATGGTGCTATCGCTCAGATGATTGCTATTACGACGACTGATATAACAAACGGGAGGCTATCTGCCTCCCGTTTATCTTCATCCGATTTAGATTTGAGGATCTTGGGCGTTCATAGTGTTCGGATCAACGGCACTCGCGCCGTAATAGCCCGCCTCATGAGCTTCGTTGACCTGTTCAGCTTTACGCTGTTCAGCATAACGCCGCTTGAAACTCTTGCCTGGCATAGCCATCGCGACACCGAGCAAGAAACCGGATAGCAATCCCAATCCTGCCCCGATAAGCACCCAATTACGCGGATTGGTAAATTCTCGACTGCGATTAGCGCTCGATACGGCATGAAGCTGGTTGATCTCGATGACGTTGTAGACGCACACACCGATAAAGGCGATAAGAGCGATCATTCCCAATACGGTCAACAGAGATTTTGAAAATTTCAACATGTCTCTACCCTAGACCCATTTATCTCTACCGAAGCAGTTTATAGACATTCACTTTCGATGCGTTCCAATGCCCCTTCCCAATGGTCAATGATCCATTGACGCTTCTTCTCGTCATGATCGTGTTCATGGGTAATGGTGATCGTCGTCTTATCCTCGACACCCGATAAATCCACCGAAACCATCACAGGTTGAGCGGAATCATCTCTCCGCCAAGAAAAACGGATCTCTTCAAGAGGGTGGAAGCTTCTGATAACGCCTTCACGTCCATCGCGAGATTTCCACTTGGAGCCTTTCGCACCGAAATGAGCACCTGGGCCGAGAAGAATCTCAGATCCCTCATCGGTCATCAAGACATCCCATACTTTAGCGACGGGCTGATCGACCGTGCGATTGACCACCACTGCGCCGGTGGACTCTTCAGTGACCTCACTTACAGTTTCCATCGGAACCTCCACTTCTGTCCTATGCCTGATCGACCTTCATTGGCCGATCTAACAGATCGTGAGTATCTGTTAAAAAAAGCGTAATGAATATCTCGTCTGCCGTCAGGAAAACAGATGAAATCGCACTCTTTTTTACCAACGGCTCCCCTAAGTCAGATAGGAAAGCTTACGATCGCTAAACTGCTTCTATGCCCCGTTCGCACTATCACCATATTCTCTCTCACGGGGTAGTGGCTGTACTCACATCCACACTGATCGCCTGTTCTTCCTCCCCTCAAGCCGATACGCCGTTCAATACACCTCCCATATCCCCATCACCTTCCCCCAGCGCAATCAGCGATAGCGCTATCGATCCTAACGATGATCTTTTCGTCCCTGGACGAGCACGTACCGTCGTCGATCATCTGCTCGCCCTAGTTCCCCACGCCGAGGTGGTACGGATGACGATCACACGTTCAAGCGTCCACATCACCTATCGCAATCGTCATAGTGACGATATGCTCGCCCACACGATCGCATGGAAAAAAGGACAGATCGCCACCGTTGATGAAGGAACCGATCAGGTATTTGCCACCAGTTTTCAGCCTCAGCGATTCAACCTGGACGATATTGTCGAAATTTTCAACCAAGCTGCTCGCGTCAGCGGCTCCGATCTCAATCAACAGCTGCAAATCACCGAATACGATCACGGCAGCATCATGATGACCGTCACGACCTCCCCAGAGTCTTCCACCGTATTTTTCTATGCGGACGCAACGATGATGCCCCGTTTGGATTATCGATCCGCTATCAGCATCCGCCAAGGTCTTGACGATGTCCTACTCGGCTCACGGCGTATCTCATCCTTTGCTGTTGACGAGTCGCAGCTATGGGTCGATATCGACCGAGGACATGGAACCGTCGAGAGGAGGACGCGCCAGCAATTCGTCCCCAGCTATCGGTGGAGCAGACGCCAAGATATTTCCTGCTCCTTTGATCCTGCTCTCATCGATCCCTCCGTCATTGCCTCCTTGATGAAAACCGGATGGCAACTGACCGGACGAGAGGTACCGACCTCTATGCACATCAGTGCATCATGTAGCGAAGAAGATGTCTTCTTAACCCTTGATGACGGCATTAACCATCTCGATGTCGATCTAAACGGTCGCCCAATCGATAGCAATAGTCCATCTGGACGCCCCTCACCGTGAACTATTGTCTGGGGTGAGACAATGGAGATATGCAGTTAGTAGGCGTCTTAGCACCGGGAACGCCCACTGCTGTGCGCTTAACGATCGCCCACGGACAAGACCCGCGAATGCAACTATGGCGACGCGGGTGGATTCTTAAACATCTTCTCAGCACCCACATAGACGATGGACAGCTTGTCGTCACCGCAGTGATCTATCCCAAAAAGAAAAATTCAACCCCGCCGAAAGTGCGCTCTCACCCCATCCACAGAGACGCTCGTCCACGCCTGGGTGAACGACCTATTCCCTATCAACGTATCGCAGCCTATGCAATCGTTCACTCATCCCGCGGATTACTGGGCACCCAATGCTCACATCTGACCGCTATCCCCGGACGATGGCAACTGCCCGGCGGTGGTCTAGAAGATGGGGAAAGCCCCAGCAAAGCTGTCATCCGCGAGGTTCACGAGGAAACTGGACAGCATATCGTCTTAGAAAAACTGCTGGATATCCAGTCAGATCGTTGGATTGGACGTTCTCCTCAGGGACGTTTGGAAGATTTTCAAGCGTTGCGTCTGTTCTACCTCGCCTCGTGCCCCCACCCGTCCACTCCTGTGGTTTTAGATCGTGGGGGGACGACTAGCTCAGCACGCTGGATCGATATCTGTTCGTGGCGTTCCTATCCGTGGACGAGTGGCACACGGATTATTCTCGAAAACTATCTGCACATGTAAAAAGAAGCGCCCCTTAGGACGCTTCTTTTGAGATGATCTCTTGGCGATCAATTCTGTCTGAAATAGCTCAAGACGCGAAGCAACAAGGTATAAAGCCAAATCAAGGTAACGACCAGGCCGAAGGCAGCTCTCCAGGATTCTTCTGCAGGAGCACCCATACGTATTCCGTGATCGATAGCATCAAAATCCATCATGAGGCTGGCACATGCCAAGGCAACACCAAGAAGGGAAACCATCCACGACAAGGGGCCAGCTTGGGCGCCCAGGGAGAACAATCCAAGATCGACATGGAAGATCGCCAATACGAGATTGATCAAAGCCAAGACGGCATAGGCGATAATTCCGGCAGTCACCGTCTGGGCGAGACGTCCACGGACACGCACTCCACCGAATTTATAGACCGCCAAAATCATGGCGGCTGTCACGAAAGTGGCAAGAACCGCCTGCGGGACAATACCCGGATAGCTGTAATTCAAAATTTTGCTCCACGAGCCGATCACCAGGCCTTCCATCACAGCATATGCGCCCAGGAGCGGGACGGAAAGATGACGTTTCACCGCCATGACCATCACGGTTACGGCGACGACGATAGAACCGACGACAGCGACGGGGAGGAGCAACCCGAGAGGCAAGAAAAACCAAGCAATCGCAGCGGCAGCGATAACAGCGACCAATAAGATCGTCGTCTTGGCGATCACATCGTCGAGAGTCATGCGTCCAGTAGAGGTATGACTCTCGCTAAAGGGACGCTCAGCGGATGCGAAAAGAATATCGCCGTCAATAGTATTCGGATTGTAGTGCGCTGCTGCGGGATTAGCTTGATAGTCCTGAGCAGATCCGTAGCGCTGATGTCCTGGAGTGAAGGCATCAGGACGCGAAAGTACGGGATTATTCGTTCTCACATTCGCTCCTTTGTCTTTCTACACTATGTCTTTTCCCATCTTATGGAGCGAATTGCTGTTTTCTAGAGACGATCAAGGGTAAAACCGAGAAGTTCAGGGAAAAAAGTGCCAATATCAGACTATGGCGATACCATCCTATGCCTCAGAACAGATCTCGTGGTCTGTGAGAACCCCTGTTGTACCTCAAAAGGAGAGGCGAGCCTATGGACGCCAGTTGAGATATTCAATTCCGCGTTCATCTCTGGGACGATGGGATCCGTCTGTGAGAAAATTTGATCCGATCGATCAATTGATCGCCACCCATCGCGGCAGGATTTCGTCGTTGATTCCCGTCCGTGTAGCTCGTATGGCTCATGATCCCTATGGCTTTTTGCGTGGAGCTGCTGCAATTTGTGCAAGCGATTGTGCCGCCATGCCCTCGACGCAGATCATGCCGGTCATCTGCGGAGATGCCCACCTGGGCAATATCGGTTTCTACGGTTCCGCAGAGGGTGAATTGGTTCTCGACGTCAACGATTTCGATGAGGCTCACCCAGGTCCGTGGGAGTGGGATATGCGCCGTCTCACCGCTTCCATATGGGTAGCCGGACGACAAAACCATCTGCGCGAAGATCAATGCGAGCAGGCGGTCTACGCCTGTATGAATGCCTATCGCGATGAATTACAGCTCATCTCATCTACGCCTTTGATGCAAAGAGCTACGACCAGCGTCAATCTTGACCATCTGACACGCACCGTTCAAGAGCCATCCTTGCGTCACGAAGTGAAGAAAGCGGCAAAAAAGGCGCGCCAACGCACCTCTGATCGCGCTTTGCCGAAATTAACGACCTTGTCCGATGGGAAGAGGATCATCGCCGATAATCCTCCTCTCATCATCCGCTCATCTACCCATCGACGCGATCAGCTCATCGACGCTTTGGATCGATATCTTGAAACACTGCCGATCCATTGGAGACGTGTCCTTGGAGGCTATAGCGTGGTCGATACCGCCCATAAAGTGGTCGGAGTGGGATCTGTGGGCTTAAGGGCATTTATCGCCTTATTGATCGGCTCCAGCGAGAACGATGTGCTGTTCTTACAGCTCAAACAGGCTCAACGTTCCGTCATCGCCCCTCATATCCATGGACGGCACGCCCACCACAGTCACCAAGGACAACGCGTTGTCGAATATCAGCAATCCTTACAAACCGTCTCAGATCCTCTCTTGGGATGGACAACTCTCTCCCCTCTGCCCTCTCAGTTCAAACGCGACGCTCCAAGCGACCACACCAGCGATCAACAAGGGGATATTCATGTCTATGTGCGTCAATATCGCAATATGAAAGGCGCTGTAGCGGTCGATGATCTCGATGCTGCTGCTCTGATCGACTATTCCAGGGTAGTGGGCATGTTGATGGCCAAATGTCATGCTCGCACCTCCGGTTCCTCACTGATCGCCGGATATATCGGACATAGCGATGCGGTATCGATGGCGATGGGGCATTTCGCCCGCCTCTACGCCGATCAGACGGAGGCTGACCACGAAGCTCTACGCGCTGCGATCAAGGCGGGCAAACTACCGTGCGCTCACGACATCTGATCTGCTATCTAGACGGGTTAAGGATAACCAGCGGCACTTAGCGATATTGGGAAAAATCACCTGAACCGAGGTGAGAGGTGACGATTGTATCGGTGCCCCCGGTGGGATTCGAACCCACACTTGAACGAGTTTAAGTCGTTTGCCTCTGCCGTTGGGCTACGGGGGCGGCATAGCCATCTTGTCAGATCATGGGATCAGTGACAAGACGACTCCATCTAGGATATCGCATTCGCTCACCTGCATCGACACCGAAACTCGCGCACAGATACGGCTGAGGATCAAAGCACCGGCAGCCAAAACATCTGCTCGTGGACGGGCAATCTGTCCCAACGCCGCGATCTGTGCATGAGATAGCTGGCATAGCTTTTCAGTTAATTGTTTAATCTGCGCGGCACTATGTATGGAGGCATGAATGCGCTCACGCTCATAACGATCGCATTCAGCCATGAGAGCAGCCATTGTCGTTGCCGTCCCCGCCACCGCAATGAAATGATCGATCTCGCCTAAATCAAAAGGAAGAGTGTCGAGTAAAGAATCGATGTACTCTTGCGCCTGTTTCACCTGCTGTCTAGAGGGTGGATCGTCCACCATGAATCGTTCGCTCAAACGCCGAGAGCCGATATCCAAACTGACAGCTTTAGATATCTGATTCCTATCCCCACTTACCAGCTCAGTCGAACCGCCCCCCGAATCGACGACCAGAATGCGAGAGCCAAGATCATCTATTCCGCTTAAAGCTCCTCGATAGGACAAAGAGGCCTCGGTTTCCCCATCGATCACCTCAGGCAGGACACCAAGGATCCGATGCATCTTTTCAAAGAGAAGATCTCTGTTAGCAGCGTCCCGAGAAGCCGAGGTTGCAATGAAACGTACCTTGTCACAACCATATTTTTCGATCTCAGCAGCATATTTTTCTGCGATCTTTTCAGCTCGATAGATAGCCTCGTCTGTGAATCGATGATAACGATCTACTCCCTCACCGAGACGGGCATATTCGACCAGACGCACACAGTCCACAAGGGATTCATCTGCCTGACTGATCAACAGGCGCATCGTATTGGTACCGGCATCGATCGCGGCATAGCGTCGTGTCATCATTTCACCATTGCAGAATCGTCAAGACAAGGATCACACCAGAAATTGCCGATGAGTTCTAACGCTTCATCGCCGATGGGGTTAACCCCTTTCCCTGCAGCCAGAGCATGTCCGACTAAGGCATGGAGACATTTAACACGAGTCGGCATTCCTCCAGCGGAGAATCCTTCGATCTCTTCGACTGGATCACCCATCGCTTCACCAAGACGTTTGCGATCGTCCAGATAGGATTCATGGGCTCTACGGTAGCGATACGCTAAATCCTCATCTTCTTTGAGACGCTGAGTCATCTCAGTCATGATCCCTGAGGCTTCTAGACGCGAACAGGCAGCTACCGCTTTGGGACAGGTCAGATAATAGGTTGTGGGGAAAGGTGTTCCGTTAGGAAGCCGTGGATTGGTGGCTAAAACCCCAGGTTTGCCACATGGACAACGCCATGCGACTGCTGCTACTCCACGAACCGGACGACCCAATTGCTCGGTGGCGATCTTTTCGTCCTGGTCGGTAAAGACAGATTCCTCAGCATTCATCTAACGCTCTCCTTCACCGTCTGAACTATGAAAATCATTGAACGATATGCGCTTGATCGGATCGGAATCATCTTGTCTAAGAGTATTGGGATTATCAGCAGCTTGAACCGATGACCACAGACGATCCCACCATGTCTTTTCATTCCCCGTGGGGATATCGTCTTCTAAGATCTGTTGCCCTCCAGCGAAAGGGGTACCGTCATCGTTCATCACCCGATAACCTCTTTCCCCTGGCATCACCCAACCGAGACGTTCACGTGCCTGAGTCTTGACGAACTCATCGTCTTTCCAGCGTCCGACTTGATTTTCCAAATCGGAAATCGCTGATTTGTGAGCCGCTATCTGATCGTTGAGTTGCCCCATCTCACGCTGCTGATTGATATAGACCTGCAAAGTAGCCCAATAGGAGACGATGATGAGAAAAATCACCACGATCAAGGCGATAGCCTTTTTCGTAAATACCGTCGTCGCTTTCAGCGTTCGATTAGGTTGTTCGCTTGATGGTAGACGCTCTGCCCCCTGAGTGGAGCGTGAGCGAGCGACTCTTTGCTCCATACGGGAACGCGCGCTGCGACTAGGAGAGGAAGAACGTCGCGATGTCGTATGTCGAGATACGTTCACCTTTCTCCTCCTGTCCTAGATGTCTACAGTCAACCTTGCCACGGCCACGGTAAAAAGACTCCTTACCCGCCGTATCTTCCCATCTTTACATGAAAAGAGGGGCTATCACACGATAGCCCCTCTGAATTATTCGATCAGGCCCACTTAGAAGCATCGAAGCGGGGGAAAGCTGAAGCGCCGGCATAGCTGGCTGCCTCGTCCAACTCCTCTTCAATGCGGATGAGCTGATTGTACTTGGCAACTCGCTCGGAACGAGCCGGAGCACCGGACTTGATCTGTCCGCAGCCAAGAGCGACGGCAAGATCAGCGATGGTCACATCTTCCGTTTCACCAGAACGGTGGCTCATCATGGTGCGATAGCCGTTGCGGTGAGCCAAGGAAACAGCATCGATGGTCTCGGTCAGGGAACCGATTTGGTTGACCTTGACGAGCAAAGCATTAGCAGCACCATCTTGAATACCGCGCTGCAAACGCTCCACATTGGTCACGAAGAGATCGTCACCGACGAGCTGAACCTTCTCGCCTAGCTTCTCGGTGATGAGCTTCCATCCGTCCCAATCCTCTTCATTCAGCGGATCTTCAATGGAGACGAGCGGATAGTCATTGACCAGTTCGCCATAATAGGCGATCATCTCCTCAGCGGACTTGCGTCCACCTTCAAATTCATAGGAGCCGTCCTTGAAGAATTCGCTTGCGGCGACATCGAGAGCCAAAGCGACATCCTTACCCGGAATATAACCGGCGGACTTGATAGCCTCAACGATCAGATCAAGCGCTTCGCGATTCGAGCCGAGATTGGGAGCGAAACCTCCTTCATCTCCCAAACCTGTGGCGAGCTTCTTTTCCTTGAGAACGCTCTTGAGGCTGTGATAAACCTCAGCACCCATCTGGAGAGCCTGAGCGAAGGATTCGGCGCCGATCGGAGCGATCATGAACTCTTGAATGTCTACGTTGGAATCAGCATGAGCGCCACCGTTGAGAATATTCATCATCGGGACGGGCAGCACATTAGCTGTCGGTCCACCAAGATATTTGTAGAGAGGAAGATCTGCAGAATCGGCAGCAGCATGAGCAACAGCCAAAGAGACACCCAGGATGGCATTAGCGCCCAAGGTTCCCTTATTGGCGGTTCCATCGAGCTCCAGCATCGCCTGGTCAAGCCCGCGCTGGTCGATAGCGTCCCAACCGACAACTTCCTGATAGATCTTCTCGTTGACGTTGTCAACAGCCTTGAGAACACCCTTGCCGCCGTAGCGCTTCTTATCTC
>JAEZYG010000042.1 GCA_023419175.1 Actinomycetes bacterium | reverse complement strand
TCGCATAGTGGACTAGTGCAGCCGCCTTGAAAGCGGCCGAGCGAAAGCTCCGTGGGTTCGAATCCCACTCTCGCCGCCCTAGACGATGAGGAGAGCCATGGCAGAGAACGGTCGTATAAAGGAGACAACCTATTACGCCCTGCGTCCTGCTACTCCTCGACGGGCTTGGTTCATCGTCGTCATCTGTGCAGTCGTCGGGATTGCCATGATCGTCAACGCCGTTTCCAATGTGCATTCGGTCGCCTTCATCATTGCAGGTACTGTGTTGGTCGTCATCGCTTTAGCTCTTGGAATCATCGCCTTGACCTTTGTCAGCTCTCGGGTGCAACATATCGTCCTCAACGATGAAAAATGTGAAGTGTCTGGTCCGGGTTATCGCCGTCAAGCTCTATGGGCAGATGTCGTCTCTCTCGATTCCACACCGGATGGGACACGTATGGTGCTCACCTGTTGCGATGGAAGTCGGATCTTTCTCCAAGCTCCTGGGAATGTGAAAAGCCCCCAGATGGAGGCTTTGAAGGCTCAGCTCAGCGCCCATCTGGCTCAGGCTAATATTCCGATCGATGAGGCGGATAGCCTTTCATGATCGTTGGAAAATGAAATAATCATTACTACACTTATGGATATTGTCGAGATCATGCCCTGAGGAGGCTATGGATGGATTCTGCCGCGTTTAGCCGCCGTACGCTGTTGCTTTCTCTTGCAGGGATCGCTGTGGCGGGATGTTCGCGTACACCGCAGATCTCTGAATCCTCCTCGCCATCCCAGCAACCCTCGTCTGTTCCGACTCCTGTCATGGAGTTGACCAGCGATGGGAATATCGAAGATCTTCGTCCCGACGACGTATTACACCTATCGATTAGCGATGGACGCTATGTCGAGGCCTTCTTCACGCAAAGCGACGGGGTCAAGGTGCCCGCTTCCTATAGCTATGGACAGATCTCTCCCAGGACGGGGCGGCTCAAAGTACGTCATGATTACACCTTGACCGTCAAGGTAAAAGACGCTGCTGGACAGATCCACTCCCAAGATTTCTCACTGTCAACGATCGATCCTGAGTTAGTCTGTGAAGTGAGTTTCCGCTACGCAGATTCGGATGAGACCGGAAACGGAATGCCGATTTGGATCAACTTCGATATGCCGGTCGCCGAGGATCAGCGTGCCGCAATCGAGAAAACTTGCACGGTGACGACCTCTCCTGTTCAAGAGGGATCGTTCGGCTGGATAGACGAGCACACCTTGCAATGGCGTCCCAAAGAATATTGGCAGCCCAATTCCATCGCCACAGTCAGCGTCAATGCTGCTGGATTACCAGTCGCCGATACCTGGGTTCTCGACAATGCGGAAGGTCAATACCGCTATGGTGATCTGCACGTATTGAAAGCCGATATCGATAGCCATACTCTGACCTGCTACAACAACGGAGAGATCGTCAAGGTAATTCCGGTCTCGATGGGTAAACCGGGTATGGAGACCATGACTGGCACCAAGCTCATCATGGAAAAAGAGCGCACCACCATCATGGATTCCGAAACCTTTGGCGTGAGACATAACGAAGCGGACGGCTATCGACTCGCCGTTAAGTGGGCTATGAGAATTACCTGGTCGGGCGAGTACTTCCATGCTGCTCCTTGGGCAGATGCCGATCACGGATTTGCCAACGTCAGCCATGGATGCACCGGAATGACCGATGCCAATGCTGAATGGCTTTTCAATTTCGCCAAGGTAGGAGACCCTGCTGAATTCACAGGCTCGACTTTCCCGGTGAAACCCGAGCAAACATTCGGCTGCTGGGTCTACTCCTGGGATGAGTGGAAGAAGCTCAGCGCCTTAGTCTAAAGCTGTGGACAATCGGCAATACTTTGTCCGCGTAGAGGCACAATAGAGATATGTTGAGATCTGGTATCGCCTATCGAGCTGACGAGAAACGCTATGAGTCCATGCCCTATCGTCGATGTGGCGGGTGGGGATTGAAACTACCCGCTATTTCGCTGGGTCTATGGCACAATTTCGGTGACCTTCACCGAGGTGAGGATCAACGCGCCATTATGCGTTATGCCTTCGATCACGGTGTGACGCACTTTGATCTCGCCAATAATTACGGACCTCCTCCTGGACAAGCGGAGTTGAATTTCGGAAATCTGATGCGCACCGATTTCGCTCCCTATCGTGACGAGATGATCATCTCCTCCAAAGCTGGCTGGGCGATGTGGCCTGGCCCCTATGGACAGCCCAACGGGACGCGTAAATATCTCTTAGCTTCCCTCGATCAATCCCTAGAGCGTATGGGATTGGACTATGTCGATATCTTCTACTCTCATCGCTTCGATCCCAATACTCCTCTCGAGGAGACCATGATGGCTCTCGATCAGGCAGTACGCAGTGGGAAAGCCCTCTATGTGGGGATCTCCAGCTATTCGCCTGCTCGCACTCGTGAAGCTGCTAAGATCGCGCGGGATTTGGGGACGCCTCTGCTCATTCATCAACCGAGTTA
Organism: Actinomycetes bacterium; assembly: GCA_023419175.1. Classification (GTDB taxonomy): domain Bacteria; phylum Actinomycetota; class Actinomycetes; order Propionibacteriales; family Propionibacteriaceae; genus Brooklawnia. The sequence goes on along the minus strand of JAEZYG010000042.1, from coordinate 25,640 downwards.
TTCCATGTTCAACCGTTGGATTGAGCGCGATAGTGAAGACCATTCCTTAATCGAACAGTGCGATCAACAAAAAATGGGCATGATCGTCTTTTCCGCTCTCGCTCAAGGTCTGTTGACCGATCGCTATTTAAATGGGATTCCCGAAGGATCGCGAGCTGCTCAGGCGGCGAGTTTTGACCGTCAATGGCTCAACGATGACGTCTTGTCCAAGGTGCGCTCTTTAAACGAGATCGCTCGACGTCGTGGACAGTCCTTGGCACAGATGGCGATTGCATGGGTTTTGCGAGACCCTAGGGTGACCTCAGCTCTCATCGGAGCGTCCAGTGTCGATCAGCTTGCCGATTCCCTCAAAGCTCTTGATCGTCTGGAATTCAGCGATGAGGAATTGGACGAGATCGATCTTTACGCTCACGATTGTGGGATCAACCGTTGGGCTGATTCTTCAGAACGCTAGGTATATGCGTGGCGCACGATATGCAGATCTTGCGCCACGTTGTCTTGGTATCTCATAGATGAGAGGCGATACTGGCATACTGTGCCTATGAGTTCGAACCTCCGAGACGACACCTGGCTGGTGATCCCCCTTTTCAATGAGGCGACGGTCATCGGTGAGGTTCTGTCCAATGCGATGAAGACCTTCCCCCATATCGTCTGCGTCGATGACGGCTCCAGCGACGATTCTGCACGTATCGCCCATGATGCGGGTGCGGTGGTCGTCCCCCATCCCATCAATATGGGGCAGGGAGCTGCTTTGCAGACCGGCTTTGATTACATCATCAAGACGACGAATGGACGATGGGTGGTTACTTTTGATGCTGACGGGCAACATTCCATCGACGACGCTTTGGCGATGGTGACGCGTGCAGAGAAGGAAAATCTCGATATCGTCTTCGGATCGCGTTTCTTAGAGGGCAAAGCTGAGACGGGGACAGCTAAGCGTATCGTGCTCAAAACTGCCGCCGCCGTTACCAACTGGCGGACGGGTATCAAGTTGACCGATGCCCACAACGGTTTGCGAGTCCTCTCGCGGGCTGCCGTTGCAGATCTCCAGCTGACCCAAAACCGCATGGCTCACGCTTCCCAGATCGTCGCCAAATTAGCGGCTCAAAAGAGGCCGTGGGCTGAACATCCCGTCCACATCACCTATACGGACTATTCAAGGGCGAAGGGACAGTCCTTGCTGAACTCGATCAATATCTTGACCGAACTCATCTTCAACTAGGAAACGAGGACATCATGGTGATTAAAATTCTGTTGGTCGTCGCGGTTCTCCTCGTCTTCGTAGCGGTGATGCGTTTGCCGATGTCGAGTCGCAATACCGCCTTGGGACGTATCGCTGTCGTCTTGTTGACTGCTGCAGCGATCGTGGCGATCTTGTGGCCATCCTTGACCACTCATCTAGCCAATTTCATCGGAGTTGGACGAGGTGTCGATCTTCTCGTCTATGCCTCCATCATCGCCTTCGTGATTTCGCAGATCAGCGCTGCGCGCAAACGGGTCATTTTGGATCAAAAGATCACGCGTTTGGCGCGTGCCGTAGCTCTCAGTCAGGCGATCAAGCCTACCGATCAGTGGCATGATCCCTATAGCGACTAGAGCACGATGAGGGAATGAAAGAAATAGATGGGGGAGTCTCAATCAGGCTCCCCCATCGTTGTGTGTTAAAGCTCGATGCGACGATCGCTCGCCTGCCATGCTGACCAAGCCGATTCCAAAATCTCTTTCACTCCGTAGCGGGCTTTCCAGCCAAGTTCATGGAGACGAGCTGGATTGCCGATCAGAGTCGGAGGATCACCTGCACGACGTCCCTGTTCGACTGCGGTGAAGTCAATTCCGGTGACCTCGCGTAGACCTTCGACAATCTCGCGCACCGACGTGCCCTTCCCCGTGCCGACGTTGAAGACGTGATAGGTCAACTCATCGGAATCGGAAAGATAATCCAAAGCGTAGATATGAGCGTCTGCCAGATCGGTCACATGGATATAGTCACGCACGCAGGTGCCGTCCGCTGTGTCGTAGTCGGTGCCGAAAATGCGTGGGCTGTCCTTTTGAGCGAGACGCTCTAAGACCATCGGGATCAAATTGAGACACGCTGGATCTCCCAGATCATCGCTTCCAGCTCCGGCGACATTGAAATAGCGCAGACCGATCCACTTCAAACCCCAGGCGCGTTCAGCATCCGCCATCATCCATTCACCGATGAGTTTCGTCTCCCCGTAGGGATTGATCGGACGCTTGTCGATATCTTCGTCCACGACGGCGACAGGAGGCATTCCATAGACGGCAGCAGAGGAAGAGAAGATCATCTTTTCAACGCCACATTCCTCCATGACCTGCAAGATATTGGCGAGTCCGCCAACATTCTGCTGGTAATACCATGTGGGTTTTTCCACCGATTCACCGACTTGCTTGCGGGCGGCAAAGTGGATGACAGCATCGACATTGTGGTCGCGGAAAGCGGCACGTAAGGTGTCGAGATTATTCTGATCGGCGATATCGACCGTGATGAGAGGGGCGTCGCCGATGCGTTGGGGATCTCCATAGGACAAGTCGTCGATGACGATGACCTTTTCTCCACGTTCGTGGAGTTGGCGAACGACATGGGCGCCGATATATCCAGCACCTCCAGTGACCGCAATCGTCATAGTTCTACCTTTCGCTGTGATGCGTATAGAGACAGATTAGCGTTAACGTCCTTGGCATCCGGTGATTTTATAAAGTCTCGAGGTGCCTTGTTGGTCGAGCAATTCAAATCCTGGGGTGTAGTCAAAGCCGTAGAGTCCCAAGAAACGATCTGTACCGAAGCCATTGACATGCCAGCGATCGAGTACGAGAACATAGTGCAGATTCTTCTCGTTGAGTATGGGGCAGATGCGTTCGTCCTCGTTGAGACGATTTAGATTCTCGTTGATGAAAGCTGTGTCCTCATCCACATCTTGATGCATGTAATAGGTCTGGAGGGGTCGATTGGTGCGGACATAGACGAAACCTCCTCCTTGATAGGGGTCGATGATGATGGGAGCGTTAGGAGGAAGGTGGGTATCCAAACGATCGATAATCGCCTCTTCGTCGGGAGTGAGGAGGTTGGATGTCTCATCGAAAGTGAAGGCTGTCGCGACATTCGCCAGTTGCTGATTCATACCAGGACACCAGATGATCGTGAGGGCGAGAACGAGGCTGATGATGGCAGCTGACCAGCGGTTTGTCAGGCGCTTGTGAACTATGGGCAGGCGCTTGTCGAGATAGTCCACAATCCTCATCCATCCATATATGGCGATGGGGATCGACATCACCCCTAAGACGGCTGCTGGACGATAGGGATCCGCATAATATAAGCGGGTCAGCAGGGCGCGGATGAGGGAATCGGGAAATCCGTTAGCGGCGATATAGATCGATGCTGCGGTAAAGAAGGACAGGAAAACCCATCGTCCACGTGTGGTGCGAATCAGTGTGAACAGCCCTGCGATTAGACCGATAGAAAGCGTCCACATGGCCGTCTTGCCCATGGTCGTTCCCATCAGGATTTCTCCGATAGCTTGCTCAATCGATTGACGTGAACTCCAGGAAGGTTGAACGATGAGGGTCGCCTTGATCCATACGGCGATAAAGGCTATGAAGATGGTGATTCCCAAAGCCGTCCATGAAAGCTGATATCGCCATTGCCGAGGTTCGCTCTCCTTGAGATGTCCAGCTTGCACAAGACGAGTAATGCATACGCCCAACATCGGCAACATGACCACAGCTCCAGCGCTCAATGTGGCATTTGGATGAGCCAAAGTGACGCCGGGAAGTATCAAGAAGGCAAAGAGGCAAGAAGAAGCGGGAGAGAGAAGATCGCTGCGCGTGATGGAAAAGAAATTCCAGGCGGCAGCGATGAGAGCTGGCATGATCGCACAACCGATCATATTGGGATAGAGGGAACCGAAATCGACCAGAGCGAGAGGGAAAGACGAAGATGCCAAGGCGAGAGGGCCAAGGATGAGACGTCCCACAGCATTCATCGGGATCATCGTCTCGACCAAAGCGATGAGGCTTAAAGGCCAGATGAGGAAGATCGCGATCAATGAACAGGCTTGAATAGCTGAAGAGACGCTGACATCTGTGCTCATCACCACCAGGGCATTCCACGAATGCCAACCGATTGGATAAAACGCTCCTCCGCCGATATCTCCCAAAGAGAAAGGAGAGGCGGTGAAGGAATCAGCGATGTGACGGATGGCGAGGACGTGAAATGCGTTGTCAAAACGCTGATTTACAGCGTCGGCTGCGCGGAATGTATCCAAGACACGAGGCAGGAAAAGAACAGCCATAATCGCCATACCTGCCAGATAAAGACCAAGAGAACGCAGATCGTCTGCGACAGGAATAGGAGTATGACGTTTTTTCACAGCGGGAAAAGCGTGAACGATCATCCCGATCAAGGCAATCGCAATAGCGACAGCGAAAACCCACAGGACAGACCAAGAACGATCCATAGAAGAAGCGATCAGACCGCTTAGGACAATGGAGGTCATGCTGAGAGCTGGAGCGAACGCGCAAGCCATGAGCGGACGGATACGCCATCCGCCTGCCATGAAAAGACCAGGGAGGGTTAGAGTCCCAAGAGCAATACATAAAGCGGGAAGAAGGTCCAGCCAGCTCACCAAAAATTCCTTTCCTAGCGTCACGAGGATTATGGGAAGTCCACTAAGAATTCTCTTAGAAAATAGTATGAAGACTCCTCATCAAAAAATCAGAAATTTTTACTCAGTTCGATCGAAACTGTAGGGAAGAAATCGCTAAGGTCAGTCCGGTTCGCTAGATTGAGGCGATAGAGACGTTCACGTCGCAGTTAAATTTCAAGGAGAGCCATGGACGCAGATCTGATCGTGGTAGGAGCAGGCCTTTTCGGATTGACGATCGCAGAGCGTGTCGCCAACGATTTGGGACGCAAAGTCGTCATCGTAGAAAAGCGTAGCCATATCGGAGGTAATGCCTGGTCGGAACCTGAAGAGACGACAGGTATCGAAGTCCATCGCTATGGAGCTCACCTTTTCCATACTTCCAATGAAAAGGTATGGGAATATGTCAATAGATTTACGAAATTCACCTCCTACCAACATCACGTCTATACGACTCATCGTGGAGTCGTCTACCCGATGCCGGTCAATCTCGGCACGATCAATCAATTCTTCTCGGCGGCATATCGTCCAGATGAAGCTCGCGCTTTGATCGCTGAACAAGCTCAAGAATTGGGAGATAAAGAGCCTGAGAACTTCGTTGAAAAAGGTATTTCGCTGGTGGGACGTCCCCTCTACGAAGCCTTCTTTATGAACTACACCGCAAAACAGTGGCAGACCGAACCGGAGAATTTGCCCGCATCTATCGTCTCGCGTCTGCCCGTGCGATATACCTATGACAACCGCTATTTCAACGATACCTATGAAGGTTTACCCGTTGACGGATACGGTGCATGGTTAGAAAAGATGGTGGACAACCCGCTCATCACCGTCTTGACCGAAACCGATTTCTTTGATGACAGTCACGACTATTCCAAGTCGAAGGTCGTCGGGAAGGTGCCGGTTGTCTATACCGGGCCGGTGGATCGCTATTTCGACTATGTTTATGGGGATCTGAGCTGGCGTACCATCGATTTAGAAGAAGAAGTGCTTGACATCGGGGATTTCCAGGGCACATCGGTGATGAATTATGCCGACCTTGACGCCCCCTATACCCGAATTCACGAGTTCAGGCATTTCCATCCGGAACGCGATTATCCAAAGGATAAAACCGTCATTCACCGCGAATACAGTCGTTTCGCCACCCGTGAAGACGAGCCCTACTACCCGGTGAATACCGATGAAGATCGCGCAAAGCTTGCCCAATACCGTCAAGCTGCCGCAGCAGAACCGTCAGTGCTCTTCGGCGGACGTCTGGGAACCTATAAATATCTCGATATGCATATGGCTATCGGTTCGGCTTTGATGAATTACGAGACGATCGTCAAGCCTCATTTCACGTCGGGAGCTCCCTTCGTGAACGGAGATGAACAGTGAATGAGATTCTTCGTCCCGATATCATGATGCCCACGTGTGAGCAGTGGGATCGTCCGGCTCCTCAGGTGATAGTCGATGGATATCGCATCGCATCGCGTATCGTCATGCCTTTAAATGCTGATATCGATATGCTCCCGGTCTATCTCGATCAACGGAAGAAGAAAAATACCAAGTTAAATCCAGGGAATATCTCTGGACGGCACTCTATGATGATCAGTAGCGGACAACGTGTCAGCTTTGGCTCCTATTTCAACGCTTTCCCCGCTGGATATTGGCGTCGCTGGACTGTGGTGCGTTCCTTGCGGCTGGTCATCAATACCTCGGGTTGTGGCTCGGTCATCGTCTACCGATCCAATGCTCGCGGAGCTGAACAGCGCGTGGCGATCAATCATCTCGATGCAGGCTCCCACCAGTCGGTTTTCGATTTGCCGTTAACCGGTTTCGCAGACGGAGGCTTCTACTGGTTCGACCTAGTAGCTGGGAAAGAAACACTCACTTTGGAATCGGCTGAGTGGTGGGTGCCGACATGTGATCGCACGATCGGTTCGTTGACCTTGGCTACCACCACCTATAACAAGCCCGATTATGTGGTGAAAAACCTCACAGAACTTGCCGATCAGAGCGATATCTTGTCGGTAGTTGATCGGATCTTGATCGTCGATCAAGGCGATGACAAGGTGCAAGACTATCCTGGATTCGATCAGGCTGCTGATGCTTTGGGCGATAAATTGGAGATCATCAATCAGCCTAATCTGGGAGGATCTGGCGGTTTCGCTCGCGGTCAATATGAGACATGTATGCGCGGTGAGAGCGACTACGTCGTCTTGGTCGATGACGATGTGAATCTTGAAGCTGAAAGCTTGACGCGTATGAATGCCTTTGCCGATCTATGCGCACGACCGACGATCGTCGGCGGGCATATGTTCGATCTGCACAAGCGCACCTCTCTACACGCCTATGGGGAAGTCGTCAATCCCAATTCCTTCATGTGGCAGCCAGCTGTGGTCTCAGGGGTTCCCCGTCAGGGACATAATTTTGCTAAGGCAGGTTTGCGCGATACGGCATGGCTACACGCACGCATGGATGTGGACTATAACGGCTGGTGGTTCGAGCTGATCCCCACCTCCATCATCAAGGAGATCGGGCTTTCTTTGCCCGTTTTCATCAAGTGGGACGATGTTGAATATTCTCTAAGGGCTCGAGAACACGGCTATCCGACCGTCTCTTTGCCCGGTGCCGCCCTATGGCATATCTCTTGGCTGGACAAAGACGACATCATCGGTTGGCAAGCCTATTTCCACGAGCGAAACCGTCTGATTACCGCATTGTTGTATTCCGGGCGTCCACGTGGTGGAGAGGCTTTGAATCGTTCGATCTTCCACGATCTGCGCCATATCGTCTCGATGCAGTATTACACCATCGCAGGACGTCTGATGGCTCAGCGAGATCTTCTCGCAGGACCTGAATATCTGCATAAGATCTTGGAGGAACGCAATGCTGAAGTGAGATCGATGGCGAAAGAATTCAGCGATTCACAGGTGAAAGCTGAATTTGAAGATTTCCCGCCTTTCGCTGGTAACGCTCCCCATCGCTCGGGCTATGAAGACGTCTCGAAAGTGAAACGCATTCGAGCGATGCGTAAAGCTGGCGTCGCCGTCTTACGTCAACTTTTGCCGACAGCAGCCGGTTCGCAGACCAATCCCCAAGGACAGATCGCCCATAAGGACAATAAGTGGTGGAATGTGGCTCGATGGGATTCGGTCTTGGTGACCAACGCGGAAGGAAGTGGAATCAGCTGGTATAAACGCCAACCTGAAAAGGCAAGAAAATATATGGCGGAATCCATAAATCTTCACCTTCGCTTAGCACGGGAATGGGATAAGCTCGCCGCCCGTTACCGTGAGGCTTTGCCTCAGATCACCAGCTTTGAAGCTTGGGAAAAGACATTCGGTATCACCACCGAAGCGAAACGGGCTTCTGAAAAGGAGTGAATGTGTCTAGCCGAGGGAGCGAGATCGGTGAGTGGAGAGCGCCCGGACATAGCGCTGGGTTGCTCGCCCTCTTCCAATGGCGTTTTCTGCTGAAATTATTGGTGAAAAAGGAATTGCGCGTTCGATATCGCGGTTCCGTCTTGGGTATGGCGTGGAGTTATGCCAAGCCAGCAGTTCAGCTGACCGTCTACTATCTGGCGATGGGGCAATTCCTCGGCTTGGGACGAGCGATCCCCAGCTATGTCGTCTATCTGTTTAGCGGCATGGTCATGATCAATTTCTTCAACGAGATTTTGAATAATACGACTCGCTCAATCGTGATGAATGCCCCCTTAGTGGGCAAGATCTATCTACCCCGCGAACTTTTCCCAGTCTCCAGTGTATGGGTAGCTTTTGTCCACGTCGTCCCTCAAATCGTTGTCTTGGTAGTCGGAGCTTTGCTTTTCGGCTGGAGACCAGGGATTATTCACATTCTCGCCGGTTTCGCAGCGGTCATCGTGATCGGAATGTTCGCTCTTGGAATCGGTTTGGCTTTCGCTGCTTTCGACGTCTATTTCAGGGATGCTGAAAATTTCGTCGAGTTGCTCATGATGGTTGCCATCTGGATGTCTCCCGTTTTCTATCAGTGGACGATGGTGGCAAAGGTTTTGCCCGATTGGTTGGTGACGATCTATCAGCTCAATCCTTTGGCAATGGGTGTCGAATTATCCCACTACTGTTTCTGGGCTCCCACAGCACAGGTCATGCACACCCCGTCACTAGATATCATGCCTGACTCTATCGGTGTCTTAGCTGCTGGTTCGTTTGCCGTCGCTTGCGCAGTCGTCCTCATCGGACAGTTGATTTTTCACCGTCTTGAAGGCCATTTCGCTCAGGAGTTGTGATGGGTCGATCAGCGAATATTCCGATAGATCATGGCGATACTATCCCTATGGTGCGTCTGGAGGGGGTCGTCAAAGAATTCCTCCTACGGCATACCCGATCGATCAAGGAATATGTCGTCTGGTGGCTGACGGGACGTAAAGGAGATTTAGGGGAATCCTTCAAAGCCCTCGACCAGGTGACATATACGATCAACAAGGGCGAATCTGTCGCTCTCTTGGGATTCAACGGATCGGGTAAATCGACCAGTTTGAAACTCGTCAGCGGAGTCATGCTCCCCGATAAAGGAGAGGTGAAAGTCCGTGGACGTATCGCTGGACTCATCGAAGTCGGCGCAGGAATGCATCCTGATCTAACCGGACGTGAAAACGTCTATCTCAACGGCGCGATCTTGGGAATGAGCGAAGAGGAGATCGATAGAAAATTCGATTCCATTGTCGAATTCAGCGGAATTGAGAAATTCATCGATACCGAGGTGAAATTCTATTCCTCAGGTATGTATATGCGGTTGGCTTTCTCCATCGCCGTCCACTCCGAGCCAGATGTTTTCCTCGTGGACGAGATTTTGGCTGTCGGCGACGAACCTTTCCAGCGTAAATGCATCGATAAATTACAACAATTGCGTTCCTCCGGACAGACCTTGATGGTGGTCAGCCACGATCTAGAGATGATTAAACGCATCTGTGAACGCGGTATCGTGCTCGATCACGGCGTGCAAAGATTTGATGGGCCCATTGAAGAGGCAGTCGATTTTCTGCGTTCGCTAGAGGGGTGAAAGATCGAGATTCTTTCTTTCAGGATTGAGAGAGTCAAGCCCAACTTGCCTATCGGTGGCATTAGGCTCGTTGTATGTCCGATTCTGATCTGCTCGGCTGTGTTGCCGTCGTTGTCACATTCAACCGTTGCGATCTGCTCGATCGTCTCGTGACGCGTCTGCTCACCTTTAGTCGTCTTGACGCTATCGTTATCGTCGATAACGCCTCTAGGGATGAAACCCCTGCCAGGGTGCATGAGTGGCAGGAGAAAGATAGGCGTATCGTCTATAAACGTCTGACAGATAATCTCGGTGGAGCTGGAGGCTTTAAAGCTGGCCTCAAAGAAGCCTATGACATGGGTGCTGAGCTGGTATGGATGATGGACGATGATGGTATTCCCACTGAAGACTGTCTCGATACCCTGCTTGAATATCGGGCTGACTACGATTTTTGGGGTCCTGCCGTCTTGGCTGAAGGAGATGACAGTCAACTGTGCTTCCCGATCCGTCTACCAGGTACAGCCACGACAGTGCGAACACGGGAACATCTGCAGCAGATCGCTGTCGATGGGAAAGTCGCCGATGTGCTCATTCCCTTCAATGGGGTGATGGTCACCCGTGAGCTGATCGAACGTATCGGATATGTCCGCTCGGAATTCTTCATCTGGGGAGATGATGTGGAATATCTGTGGAGGGCACGCGATGCTCAGGCGCGTATCGCGACAATCGTTGACGCTCATTTCCACCATCCAGCAACTGATGATCTTGGCACCGAGATGCTTTTCGGGATCACCACATATAACCACTCCCCTTCCGATTTGAAGCATTACTGTATGGCGCGCAATAACACCGTCAACCTGTTAACTTTCGGAGGGTTAGCTCATGCCGCAGCCTTCTGGGCTAAAACGGTGTGGTTCTATACCATCGTGCGTCCATCCTGGTCGCGCCTATCGCTATCGTTACGGGCAGTGATCGCTGGGATACGACGAGATTTCAGCGGACATCGTCGTTTCCTCAAACAAACGCTCCCTGCGCGTGCAGAGGAGAATATCCCTCCACGAGAGAAAAGCGATCCTATGGACGAGACGGTGGCAGCGGTGATCGTCACCTATGAACGCCCCGAATTGCTCGATGAACTCCTTGAAGCGTTAAGAGCCCAGACTCGGCCTGTTGATGCCATCTTCGTTATCGACAACGGTACAGATCAGCAGACATTGGATGTTCTAGAAAGCTATGCGGATCTTCCCCTCGTTGTGGATATCGTCGGTGAGAATCTCGGCGGTGCCGGCGGTTTCAACCGTGGTGTCAAAGCCGCCTATGAAGCTGGCTTCGATTGGATCTGGCTCATGGACGATGATGTGCGCCCAGCTCCGTGGGCGTTGAAAGCTCTTCTCACCCATCGCGAAGACATGATGGCATGTGTGAGGGAAAACCGTCGCGGAGAGTTGGTCGAGAAAGCCGCTATGCGTTTTGATCTGTCGAATCCTTTCCAGATCAAGCCGAAAGTCTCCACAGTTGATCAACAGTGGCGTCACCGTCTGCAGATGCCCGAAAAAGTGCGTATCGACAATGCCGCCTTTGAAGGTTTCATGACCCATCGTAGGGTCGTCGAGACGATCGGTTTACCCGATCCGAGCTATTTCATTTTCTATGATGATTGCGATTTTCAACTGCGTGGACGCAGAGCAGGATTCCAACTGTGGGCGATACGAGACGCCCTCATGAGGCGGGCTTTTGATTTTGTCCAAAAGGACGCTTTGGCGAGTTGGAAGGGATACTACATGTATCGCAATCTCTTCGCCGTCCACTTCCGCTATGGCGAGAATATTCTGGTCAAAATCAAGCCCTTTATTCTCGCGGCTGGAATCGTCGCCTTTTCGCCTGTCCGCGGGGGGATGAGGGAAGCTCGCAATGCGATCCGTGGACTACGCGACGCTTGGCCGATGCGCCATATCGCTTCTGAGGCTTTTCTTGATCAGGAGAACTGAATCAAAGATCGGTTATGCGTGGGTGTTTTTAGAGCTTGGTCCTGGCATCAAGGCTGCCTGATGGGCGAGTTCAGCTTGAGTGGGGAAGCCATAGGCACGAGCCGTCCCATCATGGAGTTCGATGACTTTACGCCGTAAACGCTCGGAGAATTGATGGGCGATCTCGCCTGGGTGAGGAGTCATAGGCAGACCAAAGACCACGTGGACTTCCGGACGACCTGGTCTCCACCGTTTCTCTTTAGGTGGCCAGGCGGCATGGGCGCCGATAATGGCAGCGGGTATTACCTGGCAGTTAAAGGAGATTGCTAAAGCCGCAACCCCTGGACGGAATGGTCCCATCCCACCGGTACGAGAACGAGTGCCTTCGGGGAAAATAAAAAGAGGAACGCCTTCTGCAAGCAATTTTTTCGACATGCCTCGATGGGATCGAGTGCTGCCACGGTTGACCGGAAAAGCGTTCATGAATAGCTCAACTGACATCGCCTTCAAAGGATTGGTGAAGAAGGTATCGGCTGCCGCCCCCGTGGCGATATTGCGGCTGAGCCTTTTCGGCAATGCTCCCATGATCAGAGGAGCATCGAAATGGGAGGAATGATTGGCAATCGAAATGAACGGCTCTTCCACCCCATCTAAAAATTCTGTGCCGTGAACGTGGACGGTCAGTACCGACCAGACAGCCGGCTTCATCAAAAGCTGCTGAGCGGCGGACGTGGCGAATGCATTGAGAGGTGAGGTGAAACGCTTGCGACGCGGAGCGAGCTCAGCCATCTTTCCTCCTCGATCTGATGATCGTGCGTGAGACAGTGCGGGCGATACCGGGGGCAACGGAGAGGAATTTTGCAGCGATAGCCCATCTTATCGTCGGAACCACAACTACACTACCGCGTTTAGCGCCGCGAAGGGCGGCATGGGCGACTTCACGAGCCTCCACCCAAGCCCATGAGGGAAGAGAGGGACGTTTTACCCCCGCTCGTTCGTGCAACTCAGTCTTGACCCAACTGGGGCATACGGCGCATACCTGTACGCCCGTTTGATCCAATTCCAATGCGAGGGCTTGGCTATAGGTGATGACCCAACGCTTGATCGCTGAATAATTGCCCTTAACGATCCACGCCGAGAGACTGGCAACATTGATGATCGTGCCGTGTCCGCGTTTTTTCATAGCGCGTCCAGCAGCTCCAGAGAGGGCGAGGACGGCAAATGCCATCACGTCCATCGCGCGATGCTGACGGTCAAGATCGGGATCGAGAAGAGAAGCATTCAACCCAAACCCAGCATTGTTGACTACGACGTCAACGGGTTTATCAACGGATTCAATACGGGTGATAAGGCGGTCGAGATCGTCACGATGAGAAAGATCGGCCGAGACCGTCTCCACAGTACGCGAGAAACGAGAGGTCAGCTCGGAGGCTGTCTGGGAGAGTCTTTGAGGATCGCGAGCCACGATGATGAGGTCGTGCCCCCGCTCAGCGAGCAGCTCAGCGAAAGCACGACCGATACCGCTGGTAGCTCCAGTGACCAATGCAAAAGCCATGTCACCAACCTATCAGCGACAAGAAATTCATCCCATTCACTTGGAGAGTAAAGCGTAGGCTTGACGCGCCATTGATAACTCCTCATTAGTGGGAACGACAAGCACCTTTACCTTGGAATTCGGGGTGGAGACGATGCGCGGTTGCTTGGAACGAACTTTGTTAGCATCCTCGTCCAGTTCGATTCCGAGATAGGACAAACGAGCGCAGACCTCGGAACGCAACTCGGCAGAATTCTCGCCGATTCCTGCGGTGAAGGTGATGGCGTCCAATCCCTGGAGCAAGGTGGCATATCCGCCGATATAGAAGACGAGACGATGGATATAGACGTCCATGGCTTTGCGGGCGTCAAGATCACCAGCTTCGATAGCGGCGTCCACATCGCGCATATCGGTATGTCCGGTGAGACCCAACATGCCAGAACGCTTGTTGAGTTCCTCATCGATCTGTTCAAGGCTCATACCGAGCTGATTATGCAGATAGGTCATCACACCTGGATCGATATCGCCCGAGCGAGTTCCCATCACGAGACCTGCCAGAGGGGTCAATCCCATAGAAGTCTCGATCGCCTGTCCGGAATCGACTGCAGAGATGGAAGCCCCATTACCCAAATGGCACACGATTTGCTTCAAATCGTCGCGCTTGAGGAATTGAGAGACTTCACCGGAAACGAATTTATGGCTGGTGCCATGGAAACCGTATTTACGCAGACGGGTCTTAGCGGCCAGTTCGCGATCGACAGCATAGGTATAGGCCTCTGCTGGGAGGTTGACGAAGAAAGCCGTATCGAAGATTCCGATATGGGGAATATCGGGCAGCAATTTGCGAGCTGCACGAATACCCGCCACACCTGGGGGATTATGTAGTGGAGCAAGAGGGGTCATCTCGACCAGAGTGTCGACGACCTCATCGGTAATCAAGGTCGGTTCGGCGAATTTATCTCCACCGTGGACGGTGCGATGGGCGACGGCGACAGTGTCGGCTAATTGTGGTCCATGCTCATTGAACATGGCGAATACGCTCGTCAAAGCGTATTCGTGATCGGGAAGCATCTCACTGCGGTGGAAATTAGTTCCGCCTTCATTCAGAACTTCATGGTCGATGGTTCCAGGAGTTTTATCTCCTACTTTTTGGACGATACCTTTTGCGATGACCTTCTCGGTTTCGATATCGATCATCTGATATTTGATCGAGCTAGATCCACAGTTCAAGACGAGGATCGGCTGAGACATGGTTATGACCCCTTTGAAAGACGTTGACAAACGACGGTGTCGTACACGATAAGACTAGCGCGCTTCGCTGTGAAGATACAGGTTGTCGCATCCGTGCAGATGCGACAACCCTAGAGATCAGATTCCCGTCTGGGCTTGAATAGCGGTGATTGCCACAGTGTTGACGATATCGGCTACCAAAGCTCCACGAGATAGATCGTTGACCGGTTTATTGAGTCCTTGGAGGACAGGCCCTACCGCGATCGCGCCAGCGGTGCGCTGAACAGCTTTATAGGTGTTATTACCGGTATTGAGATCTGGGAAGATGAAGACTGTTGCCTGACCTGCTACATCGGATTCGGGCATCTTCTTCTTGCCGACAGTCGGATCGATAGCCGCATCGAATTGTATAGGGCCAGCGATCGCGAAGTCTGGAGTGCGCGAGTTGATGATATCGGTCGCCTGCTGGACGGTTTCGACGTCTTGTCCCGATCCAGATGTTCCAGTGGAATAGGACAGCATCGCCACTTTGGGTTCGATATCGAAAGCTCGAGCGGTTGCAGCTGAGCTGAAAGCGATATCCGCCAATGCTTCAGCGCTTGGGTTGGGATTGACTGCACAGTCGGCAAAGACGAGCACATCGTCTGGCATACACATCAAGAAGGAGCCGGAGACGACTTTAGTTCCCGGTTTGGTCTTAATGAATTCTAAAGCCGGACGGATCGTATTGGCTGTCGTATGGGTAGCGCCCGATACCATGCCATCGGCTAAACCGAGATGAACCATCATCGTTCCGAAATAGGACGGGTCGGTCATCTTTTCGCGTGCCTGCTCGATCGTGACGCCTTTCTTGGCTCGCAGCTCGGCATAGGTGGCGGCAAATTTTTCGACCAGGGTGGCGTCATGCATCGACTGGATTTTGGCGGCTGAGATATCGAATCCTCCGCGGGCAGCGTCCGCTTTGACCTGATCGGGTTCGCCTAAGAGGACGATATCTGCCACACCTCGAGCCAAGATGATCGAAGCCGCTTCGAGAATGCGGGCATCCTCAGCTTCCGGCAAGACGATGGTTTTCTTATGGGCACGCGCTTTTTGCATGATCTGGTATTCAAACATTCGAGGAGTGCGCAACTGTTGACGCGGCAATTCCAAAGCATTCCATAAGGCCGTCTCGTCAATATATTCCTCGAAAAGGCGTAAGGCTTCAGCATTCTTACGCGGGGTGGTGAGGAAAGATGAACGCATATCGTGCAATGCGGATGCGGCACGGTAAGTGTCGTCGCTGACCACAGCGATGGGTATGTCAAGATCGATACCGTCCACTAAAGTCTCGATAGATTCAGGAATGGGGTCGCCCCCGACGAGATAGATCGCGGCTAGGGAACAGAACGTATCGGAATTGTGAGCCAAGATCAGTCCGGGTAGCAGATCTGTACGGTCACTGGGGAGAACGACGGAACATTCCGGTTCTAAACGGGATAAGACATTCGGTAAGGTCATGCCCGCTACAAGGATTGAGAGGGATTCCCTATCGGTATTTTCCCCATTTCCACGCCATAGTTTTGCCCCAAGACGTTTGATCTGAGCTTTGACGGTGGGCGCAGCGAGCAGGGGACTTTCTGGCAGAGCGGCGGTATAGGAAACATCCAGACTGGGAAGAGCTGCGTTGATCGTCTCCAGATCATCGGCGTGGACGCGTGTTGCCACCACTGCGAGGACTTGGGTATGTCTTTCGTTGAAAGCGCGTATAGCGTGACGTGCAGAGGAAAGGACTTCGTCCGCAGTACGATCATTCGCGCCGACAACGAGAAGGACTGGGACATTCAAGTTAGCGGCTAGACGGGCATTGAAAGCCAATTCGTTGGGGGAAGCGACATCGGTGTAATCGCTGCCGATCACCACCACTGCCTCATAGCGTTCTCTAAGAGAGCCATATTTTTCGATGATGGTACTCAACGCCGATTCCGGATCGGACATCGCCACTTCAATCGGCAATCCAATCGCATCATCGTAGCTTTGTTTGATACCGGTATGAGCCAGGAGAGCTGCGGTGACTTCGTCATGTTCACCGTTGACGACGGGTCGGAAGATACCGACAGAGCTGACCTGTCGAGAGAGGGATTCGATGACGCCCAAGGCGACCGCACTTTTGCCGATCAGTCCCTCAGGCGAAGCAATATATACGCTCGTATTCGTCACCCTTTGACGATACGGCATAGAGAGCCTTTCCAGCGATTGAATGGAGGCAGAAGATGTGCACGTTGTTTAGAGGGTGTTCACCGATGTGCGCTTCAGAGGCGAGAGAATGCAAGACGTGGAGATACCTTGAAGGTATCTCCACGTCTGTGAGTTTGATCGCAGATCAGGCGGCGACGACAGCGACGGTCACATGAGCTGTGACAGCATCGGTCAATTTGACAGCAACGGTGTGCTTGCCAACAGCTTTGATCGGCTTGAGAGCCTTGACGGCGCGCTTATCGATCGCAGGACCGCCGGCTTTCTTGATCGCCTGAGCGAGAGCGTTCGCAGTGACAGAACCGTAGAGTTTGCCACCTTCATCGCTACGTGCAGCCACCTCGATATTCAGACCCTCAAGCTGCTCGCGGATTTCGGCAGCATGGGCATTATCGCGGATATGCTTGGCTTCACGAGCGCGCTTGATACCCTCGATCTGCTTGGCGGTGCCACGGTTATAGGGGATGGCGAAATTGCGGGGCAACAAGTAGTTGCGTCCGTAACCATCACGCACTTCGACGATATCTCCAGCAATGCCGAGATTGTCAACGGTGGAGGTCAGAATGAGTTTCATCAGTCACATCCTCCTTATCAGCGTGCGCTCGAGGTGTAGGGCAGCAAAGCCAGCTCACGGGCGTTCTTGACAGCGATCGCGATCTTGCGCTGATCCTGGACGCTCAGTCCAGTCACGCGACGGGCGCGAATCTTGCCACGCTCGGAGATGAACTTACGAAGCAAGGCGGTGTCTTTGTAATCGACAGCGCCGATGCGGGTCGCCTTAACCGGGACGACCTTCCTCTTATTTTGCGGTTTACGAGGACCGGCCATTGTGGTGCTCCTTCAACTAGTGAGAAGCGCAGATATCTGCCTTCTCTGAGCCCGGCTTACGCCGGAATGTGCCTTATAGATAGAGTGCCTTCCAACCGATCAGTAGGGAGGTTCTCCGCTTTGGGCATCAGCCCACGGATCACTCCCCATGGAACGGTTATCGGAGGGGGCATTGCCCTGGGATGACCAGCTATTTTGCTGAGGCGCATAGCCTTGTTGAGGCTGTGAATAATCCGATTGCCAGTTATTCGACTGGGATCTGGTCACCTGAGCTGTCGCATAGCGCAGAGAGGGACCTACTTCGTCCACTTCAATTTCGTGGACGGTGCGACGGTTGCCGTCTCGATCCTCATAGCTGCGAGCTTTCAGCTTGCCGGTGACGATCACGCGCATTCCCTTAGCGAGAGAATCCGAAACATTCTCAGCTGTTTGACGCCATACCGAGCAGTTCAAGAAGAGGGATTCTCCGTCCTTCCACTCATTCGTCTGGCGATCAAAGGTGCGCGGGGTTGAGGCGATAGTGAAATTCGCCACTGCCGCCCCGGAGGGGGTGAAGCGCACTTCGGGATCTCTGACGAGATTCCCTACGACAGTGATGGGAGTATCAACCATCAAAACCTCCAGATATGTCTTCGATTGTTTACAGCCGTGCAAACAGTTGGTTCATCGTGTGAGATGATCTCACTTCTTGTCGGTACGCATCACCTTGGTGCGCATGAGGCGTTCATCGATCGACAGCAGACGATCCAGCTCGCTGACGGTGCTGGGTTCTGCGGTCAAGTTGACGACCACGTAGATGCCTTCAGACTTCTTGTTGATTTCATAGGCCATGTGGCGCTTACCCCACACATCCACGTTATCAACAACGCCGTTATCGTCGGTGACGACCTTCAGATGCTTATCGAGCAGGGCAGGAACCTGACGCTCATCAACCTCGGGGTTAATGATCATCATGATCTCGTATTTACGCATACGCTAACTCCACCTCCTTCGGACTAGGCGGCTGCGAGGACTTCCCGCAGCAGGAGGGCGAATGCACGTCCTGTAGACGCTCATCCGAGCCTACCCGTTCAACTGCGAGAAATGAAACCGATCAGCTGCTATGGGGAGTCGCGATGAGGACTTGACCATCATCTGCCCATTCTTGGAGCCCATTTTTCAGTGTGAACGTGGCGTCGAAACCTTGAGCTCTCAATACTGCGATGAGAGCTTGGGCGTGGAGGGGGTGTTCAGAGAAGATGATGATAGCTTTCAACATCACATCGGGATCGAGCATCGCCAGCGGATCGTGACCCCAGATCGCCTCTCGAGGATCGTCGATTAAAGATTGCAGATCGATATGGCGCGACCCTGGAATATGAGCCATATCGAAGTGCTTTTTCGTGCGCACATCGATAACCACTCCTCCATGAGCAAGCATCTGAAGGGCTTCGGGAATCCCGACAATATAGTCTTCGTTGTCGCTATTTCCTGCGAAAAGATCTGCAAAAGACATAGTTCTATCGAATCATGAGATGGGGCTTTTTCCTAGAAAAGAGCCCCATCTGGGGATAACTTCCTTTACGATGTCGCTTTCTTGTGGATAACCTCACTTCGAGAGGCGATCCATTCCAGGTCGCGACGGTGCATCTCAGCATCTCCTGGGGTCTCCAAGATCACATCGGCGGAAGCTTTCTGGACGATAGAGACCAGATCGTTTGGATCGATCTTGCCTTCACCTAAATTGGCATGTCGATCCCGTCCAGATCCAGCTTCCCCTTGGGAATCGTTGAGGTGGACAAGATCGATGCGTCCCGTGATGGAGTAGATATCGTCTACCACGCTCTCCATCGACAAGCCAGCGGCAAACGCATGACAGGTATCGAGGCAAAAGCCGACAGATTCGATATTGTCTGAGCGGGAAATATGCGTCCATAACTGTTCAATGCTGTCAAGATAACGGCACATCGCCTTCTTCCCGCCCGCCGTATTTTCGATCCAGATAGGGCAGGACGGTTTTAAGGAATCCACCGCTTTGAGCCAGTTGGCATATCCGTCCATAGGATCATTGTCGGCTGTGACATGACCTCCGTGGACGACTACACCCTTCGCTCCTATTACATGAGCCAGGTCGAGGGTGGATTGCAGCAGACGACGACTGGGAATTCGAATGCGATTATTGGGTGATGCGACATTTATCAGATAGGCGGCATGGATGACGATCTCAACTCCAGCATCAGCTGCGGCTTGCCCGAGGGCTTCAGGTCCGCCGGGATAGGTCACCTCAGGTTTCTTCCATGACTGTGGATCCCCCACCATGATCTGAACGAGAGAGATATCTCGGGCTATGGCTTCAGCGATCGGATCGCTTTGATCGACATGGGTACCTAGAGCAATCGTCATGGGAATAACCCTAGAGCACACAGTGGCAGAAAGAGAGAAAAATGATCCTGTCATCTCTGGGGGAGAGATGACAGGATCGGGGGGGGGTAGAAAGAATCAGGCAGCTACGCTTTCCTCGTCCGCATGGGGCACAGTGGCAAGAGCCTCACCATAAGCGGCTTGAAGATGATCGATCTCCTCATCAACCTGAGCGACAGTCGCACTTGCATTGAACCATACGCCGACCGCATGGGTGATCTTGGAATTCAGCTCAAAATATGCTTGGCTAGGTGCTTTGCCGAGAATGTACTTGTCTCGATCGAAACGGGTCTGCCAGATGACTTTGTCTAAACGAGCTTTGACATAGATCGTCGCAGTATCGTTCGGGGACAGATCGGGATAACCCTTTACACGTTCGAGGGTCTGGGAAAGATCTTCGCAGGACGCCTTCAATTGTTCGACGGTAGCGGACGGATTTATCAGGCGGATGACTGCGCGGGTGACGGCAAATCCAAGCTGAACGTGAGCATCATTAACCTTATTGGTCAGCTCGGTGGTGGATGTCTTGATCGTCATGCTGATCTGGGTGAGCAATTCCAGACGAGGTAAGACAGTATCGACATCGAAAGCTGGAATATGACCGGTAGCAATATCGGTGATAGCTCCGCGCAATTCCCAGGCGGTTGAGAGCAGATTGCGGATCTCTTTGCCGTAATCGGTTTGAGTTTTAACTTCATTGCTCATCGTCGCTTCAGCGCGTTCGAGATCGGCGATGATCGCATCGACTTTGGCGATTTTCTCATCCGAACTATCAGCGATAGCAGCGACGACAGCGGCTTCACGAGCCTCCTCGGCTGCCATTGCTGGCTGGGAGATGGTCAGGGGGATGAGAACAGCGCACGAAGCGGCGCCAGCAACAATGGCTTTCTTGATGTGAAGGTTCATGATGAACTCCGTTCATTGGTGATATCGCGCTCGGGGGAAACGCGGGATAACGAGAATGATTCTTATCCCTTTTGGCGCCATATGGGGAGAAAAAGAGGAGAGAGACGACTTGAGATTGATTCTCTGTCATCAAATCTGAGACTTGCGAACGAGAGATCTGTTCTATTTTCCGCCACTTTAAGATGAGGTTATGGCGATATATGTAAATTAAGTGGACGTTTATTAAAGATCTATCTGGCGATATGTATAGATCGCATCTGGGGGTGTAAAACGGGGATATGGCATTCCATATCCCCGCTAAAAATGGCGTCAGCGTTCCTGAGGTGCTGGCGTCAAGATATATTCCGGTGGAGGGGAATAGATGTAGTTATAGCCTTGATAGAACTCTTCATGGTGATAGCCGCAGACATCGTCGGTATTCTCAACGGGGGCTTGTCCTTGTGAGGTGCTATCAGGGGCTAAAGGATCAAACTGAGCTGCTTGATCTGGAGCCGCTTCTGCGGGTTCTGTCTCCGCTTGAGCCTCAGAGGAAACTTGCTCAGGTGTAGGAGCTGGATGCCTCTTCGCTTCTCCGCGGGCGGCTGTATCGTCGAGAGCTTGCTGGACTTGCTGATGCATCAAAGCGATATCGGGTGATTCCGAAAGGAAGCCGTTTTGTCCGTTGACGAAGCTGATGCGCGATACCGTATGGGACTTCTGGACGCGAGTGGCGAGCTCAACGATAGCGCTCAGATGCTCTTGGGGAATATCGGTGGTAATCATGTCGCCGGCGGCTTGAGCCAACTCCTCATAGCGAATCACCATCTTGCCAGGATCTGCCTGATCGATAATGGCGTTGACAAGGCAGGATTGGCGGCGCATACGTCCAAAATCGGGGCCGGCAGGGTGGGCATCATTACAGCGACTGCGTCCGTACCACATCGCATCGGTACCGTTGAGGTGCTGATTGGGGCCTTCGGGAATAAATCCGTCAAAACCGCAGTCGCCACCGTCAATAGAACCGTGCTTAGCGATGGGGAAATTCACGTTGACGGTGACTCCGCCCATCGCGTCGATCAAGGCCGCTAAACCGTCGATATTGAGCATCATGAAATAGTCGATATTGAGCCCTGTCGTGCCTTCAACCGCCCATTTCAGAGCATCAGCGCCTGGATAGTCCGATTTACCCTCAAAGACTTCCGGATGCTGGAGGGGGACGTCATTCCAAATCGAATTGATCATCTCGGAATAGCCGTTGGGATAGAGAGGGGCTAACGGGCTATCTGAAGCGAATTGAGCCCGTTGAAGATTGCGTGGGATTTGAATGATCGTCGTATCGCCAGTTTGAGTGTCGATGGAGGCGACCATGATCGTGTCGGTTCGCACACCGAGATCGACATCGCGCGATTCCCCAGAATCTCCGCCGAGAAGCAAGATATTGACTCGTGGAATCTGCGCCCATGGATCGATCTTTTCCAAGGTGGGACGGGTTTGCGATTTTGAATTATCGACTGATTGGAAAAGGTTATCTGCCAGATGGGCGGTCTCCCAGGCATAAGATGAGCCGATCGCTAAAGGCAGGGAGACGATCGCGCTTAAGAGGGCGACCAGGATGGCTCCAATGCTACGTTTCGTCTGGTCAAGGCGTGCGGGCTTGGCAACCAGATAGGTGCCGAGAATGAGTAGCGTCCACGCGAATGCCATGAGCGCTAGGAGGAAAGCTAGGGCATACATCAGCGGTGCGTGGAGGATATGTCCGGCTGCCCGTGCCGGGTTGCTAGCGATAAATAGAGCGGTAGCGATACCAGTTACCACGCTCATAGCGACTGTGATGATGCCTAATTTATGAGCTTTTGTCCCGATAAACCCCAAGCCAGGGATGATCGCGCTTCCGATCGTTCGGGTAACGGCTCCTCGAAAACGCAAATTGGCGTGAGGATCTGGACGAGTGGTCCTGACATGACCGGAAGAAACGCGGTGATGTCCGCCCCCTTCGTCCTGACGTCGTGGACGGGATATCTCATGCGAGACTCGTTCGCGATGATGAGTGGTAGTGGGAGCATGTGTCGTGTTCTCATCGGCAGAGCGACGAGCCGTGTGCTGGTGAGAGATCTCTTCTGAAGAGACATTTGTCCACTGAGACCAAGCGGACGAATCGGAAAAAGCGGGAGACTCTCTCCTGCGAGGTGCGCCGGATTGGGCTGGGGGCAGATCGCGTTCTGTCGGGTCATATCCTCGACGTGGACGCGGCGATTCCTCATCGGCCACGGTTGCATACCCCTTTCCGTGCATCTATGACGGCATGAACTCTTCTGAGAATAGCCGCCGTGAGAGCTAAAAACGCTTTTATGCGTGCCAGATGTCGCATTTATCGATGAACTATATGCGATATAGGAGATAAATCCTATGAAAAAACTAGCTGACGTGGCAGGGAATGTTTTGCGCCCTTTCGGGCAAACGGCTAGGCTGGGGCGCGTCGTAATTGACGATTGCGATGTGGAGGCGTCGCCTAGTCGGCCTATGGCGCCCGCCTGCTAAGCGGGTTGGGGACTTAAATCCCCTCGCGGGTTCGAATCCCGCCGCCTCCGCTGAAAAAGGGAAGGTTTACCTGGTGAACCTTCCCTTTTTCGATATCTACCGATTTCATTGTGTCCATCAATACGATTTGCATCGCCGCTAGGGTCTGTGTATAGTCTTTTCTTGCCCAAGCGCTCGTAGCTTAATGGATTAGAGCATCTGACTACGGATCAGAAGGTTGGGGGTTCGAGTCCCTCCGAGCGCGCCAGGTCAGCGGTCAGCGTATTAGCGCTGACCGCTGTTGTGTATTCTCGCCGTCCCCATAGATCAGCAATCGGGATATTCAAGAGACGGCTTACTGTTTCCAGCTCTTCGAGTCCATATGGTTTTCTGCCGTGCCAACGATGGTTCATTGCTCCGCGTGAAACTCCTAATGCTTCGGCAAATGTGCATTGCATAATTCTTTGTCTTGCTGCTTCTGCTCTAATGTTTGCAGCTATACGCTCTGTTGTTGTACTCATAGCTATATGGTCTAGCTGATGTTCTGTTTAGTCAAGAAAATTTAAGAAAGTTGTACATAAGTTTTTGCGTCTGTTAGTGTTGCCTATGTGCGCGGGAGCGCGCTGGAACCCCCGTTGTAGTAATACGGGGGTAATTTTGAAGGTGACCATTGTTTGACTAGGTGATTTAATTTTTTGTCTCATATTTTGAGATTGGAGACAGGATGCGCCTTGATTGGTATTCGGCTTCGATCGTTGATGATCGTTGGGCGGGGCATTACATGGGTAAGGCTTTTGCGGATTTTTTGGGTTCTGAGTTAGAGGCGGTTGTCCGTGAGGGTAAGCCTTTTAACGGTTATGAGACGTGTTGGGAGGTGTGTGATTCTTCGTCAGAGCCGGTTTTGAAGGTGTTGCATGGTGGGATTAATAGTTGGGTTTTTCTTCATGGTGGTTCGGATAATGCTCCTTTGGCTAGGGATTTTTTAGATAGTTATGCTGTTGATCATCTTGTGAGTCGTGTTGATGTGGCGATTGATTTTTTTGGCGATCATGCTTTTAACAGGTTGACAGAGTTGTTGAAAGATCTTGCTCTTAGGCGTGGTTTGAAGGTTTCAACGGTGGGTGATTGGTTGTTGGGTAAAGATGGGCGGACTTTGTATCTTGGTTCGCGTAGTTCTGAGGCGTGTTTTCGTATCTATGAGAAGGGTAAGGAGCGTTTAGCTAAGAATGATATTGAACATGCCGACCCTCGTTGGGTGCGTTGTGAGTTGGAGTTGAAGCCGAAAAAGGAAAGGCGTAGGCAGTTGTCTACGGTGTCTATTGAGGGCATGTGGGGGTGGTCTGCGTGGACTCAAGAAGTCTATGAGTTGTTAACGGGTTGTGGTGTTGAGCGTATTGAGGTGGATACTAATAGTTTTAGTTCTTTGGATAGGGCTTTAGCGTATTTAGTGCGTCAGTATGGGAATTCTTTAGAGCGGTTTAAGGATCGGGAGGGTTGGTCTTGGGGTCAGGTTGGGGAGTGGTTAGGTCAGTGTGTTGAAGCGGGTGCGGATGATCCGCAAAAAATTTTTAGACAAAAGTTTAAATTTTCTGGACTCTTGTCAATTCAAAAGGTACTATCTAAGTAGATAGTTACTTAAGTTGTTTCAGGAGAATTTATGTTTATTTGTGGTCGTGTGTTGAAGGTTGAGCGGGTTCAGGGTTCGTCTGAGGGTCGGTCTTGGGATTATTGGCAGGTTTTTGTTTTGGATGGGGTTGAGGTTTTTAGGTGTCGGGTTGGTTCTAATTGGCGTGGGGATTTGCCTAAGGAGGGTTTTGAGGGTTGTTGGCGTGTTCAGGTTCGGGCTTATGTGAAGGCTCAGAATTATGCTGATTTGGCTTATTCGTTGGAGTCTCCTGTCAATGTGTCTGAGTTGAAGGCTTCGCGGGCTGTGTGATGGGTTTTCGCTCGGGTGGTGGTGTGAATGTTCGGCGGGGTTTTGTTTGGTGGTTTGGGCGTTGTTTGGTTAGGCGTCCTGGGTTGGGGTTGGTCGCTCCTGGGGTTGTTTTCGCTTTGTTGCCTTCGGGTTATTTCGGGGGTGGTTGGTTTGTTGGTTTCTGGCACTGTTTCGCCTTCGCCGTCATCTTCTTCGAGTGTTTCGCCGTTTTCTGGTTCTGGCGATCTAGAGCAGATCGCTTCCGTCCTCGATTCTTTGGGTCGGCAGGTTTCTTTAGGTCTGGCGGGGGTCGGGTTGTTGGTGATGTTGGTTAGTTGGATTGCGGTTCGGGGGCGTTAGTGGTGTTGGGGGTTTATCGGTTTTTGGGTGTGGTGCGTGTTGTGGTGCGGGTGTTGTTGTTGGGTCGGAGGTTTGTGGCGTGATGGTGTTTGATATGTCGTCGGCGG
>JAEZYG010000080.1 GCA_023419175.1 Actinomycetes bacterium | reverse complement strand
CGATTACGGTCAATCCACCTTGATATCCACGCAGATTGGCGCGAATGGTCTCAAAAGTTTCGGGCAGACACGGTCCTGCGCTTGTCCATACGACATTGGGAAGAACAGCAAAAATACCGTCCAGATTGATCGAACGGGGTTTACGCACTCGGTGGCTGAGAAGGTGTAAACGCAAATAGGCATCTTCAGTGCTCGCTGGAGGGGTATCGAGGTCGATCTCGATCAAGGAAATATCGCAACGAACTTTGCGTGTGGGATCCCAGGTGCGATGAGCTCTCAGCATCGCTGGAGGCTGGGAGTTGTCATAGGAACCGAGATGGACTTCGGGAAACCAGGTATCGAGCACGACACCGCTTTCGTGGACGCTTGCTAAACCCCAACCCCACGCTGTCATTCCTGGAGCCGTGGTGGTATCGAGCTCGTTGTGAAACTCGTCGATAACTTCAGTCATACTGCCACTTTAACGGGCGATGACAACACAGCGCCATGACTATTAGACGATTGACCTCTAGGCTAAAGATATGGCTGTGCACGATAACCCTCTTCTCGGCTGTGATCTCTATACATTGATGAGGGCATTGGTCGATATCGAATCGGTGAGTCGAAATGAACGCTATCTCGCCGATTGTGTGGAGGACTATCTGGATAGATGCCCAGGTCTCATCACTGAGCGCATCGGCAATACGCTTGTGGCGCGCACCGATCAAGGCCATTCCCAACGGGTGATTCTCGCTGGTCACCTCGATACCGTTCCTGTAGCCGATAATCTTCCTTCTCGATGCGTCAATGTCGATGGACGTGACATGATCTATGGACGTGGCAGCGCCGATATGAAAGGTGGGATTGCATGTATGTTGTGGTTGGCTTCCCATCTTGGACAGACAAATCGCGATCTGACATGGATTTTCTATGATTGTGAAGAGATCGAAGCGGAATTAAATGGTTTGCGAGCTCTGATCGAATGCCGTCCGGATCTGGTGGATGGCGATTTCGCGGTCGTCATGGAGCCGACCAGTGCGCGTATCGAGGGTGGATGTCAAGGTACGATGCGTTTCGATATCATCACCAGCGGTGTCGCAGCTCATAGCGCCCGTTCCTGGTTGGGGAAAAATGCCATTCATGAACTGCGCGATGTTTTGGAAAGGATCGAAGATTTTGAGCTATCGACGATCCATGTAGACGGTTTGGATTATCGCGAAGGGCTCAATGCGACAAGAATCAGCGGGGGAATTGCTGGAAATGTCGTTCCCGATGAGGCGAGGGTGCATATCAATTACCGTTTCGCTCCCGATAAGAGCGCCAAAGAGGCTTTAGCGATCATGAAAGAGTGGTTTGCTCGGTGGCCTATGGAAGTGATCGATCTATCCGAATCGGCTCGTCCTGGTTTGGATCGTGCGATCGCTCACGGTCTTATCAAGGCGAGTGGGAAGCCGCCCGCTCCCAAATATGGGTGGACAGATGTGGCGCGTTTTACCTCTTTGGGGATTCCTGCAGTCAATTTTGGTCCAGCAGATGCTGGTAAAGCCCATGCGGTTGACGAGTGTTGTCCCTTAGAAGATCTCACTCGATGTGTAGAGGCGTTGACGCAGTGGCTGACAGAGCCGATCGGTGAGGAGTGAGAATGATGGGTTGGTTTTTTGCTCTATTGATCGTTATGAGCATCGCTGTTTTTGCCGTTATCGCCTACGGGCGTTGGGAGATGCCTAAAACCGATGAGGATCGCTATAGGGCTCATTTGGATCGATGTGATCGAGCTTCGATTGAGGCTTTAAGATTTCCTGTGGTTATCCGTGGCTATCACATGGGGCAGGTAGATGAGGTCATCGAAAAATTGATCCAAAGGATTGAAGATCTCGAATCGCGCTGTGTAAACGATAGCGATATCGATAGGGGCGATCCTATAGACGCTATCTGCGCATGTGAGGATAGCGATTCTTCCCAGCTTTGTGGAAAGATCTCCGAAAATTGCGCAGATCAGTCATAATAGAAGAAGAAGTTCGTCGAATGACAGAAACGAGGATGGAATGGCAGCGATGAAACCGCGTACTGGCGACGGACCTATGGAAGTGGCCAAAGAGGGTCGCGGACTGGTCATGCGTGTACCGATCGCTGGGGGAGGTCGTCTCGTCCTGGAAATCAACGAATCGGAGGCTGCCTCTTTGTTGGAATGCCTCAAGGGAGTCGTCCCCAACGCATAGATATCTTTATCAGGGCGTCTACCTATGGTGGGTGGACGCCTTTTTTCATATTAAGAGATGTGGTGCAGAAGGGGAGAGACGCTCAATCGTTGCTGAAAGAGATCTTCGATCTGCGATTTTCTTTCTCAGAAAACATTGTGAATCCGCAGGTGTTTATTGCGTTGATGGGAAGGGATTATCTGGACAGATATACATCCGTCCAGATACTCATAGCTATACGGAATGATTCAAGGTGCGCTTGTGATAGCGCTCGATAGCGCAGCGATAGACCTTAACGGTTTCTTCGGCGATCTTTTCCCAACTGAATTGGTCGATACAGCGTTGGCGCCCAGCTTTCCCCATCTCTTTAGCTCGTTGAGGATCATCGGTTAATTCCTTCAGCGCTTGGGCGAAACGGTGTTCAAAGTCACAGATGTAATCGGCATCGTCAGCGCGATTCGGATCGTAATCGACTAGAAGTCCGGTCTGTTGATCGACGACCACCTCGGGAATGCCCCCAACAGCTGAAGCGACAACGGCAGTTTGAGCTGCCATCGCTTCTAAGTTGACAATCCCTAGAGGCTCATAGACTGAAGGGCAAGCGAAAACGGTCGCGTGAGAGATGATTTGTCGCACTGCGCTACGCGGAGCCATCTCGGAAATCCAGATGACATCGTCAGGTTTTGCCGCCTTCAATTCGTCGAGTGCTGTGGAAAATTCCTCTTTGATCTGTTCGGTATCGGGAGAAGATGCCAAAAGGATAATCTGAACTCCTGCAGGAAGTTGCCTGGCGGCGCGCAGAAGATGAACTAATCCTTTTTGACGGGTGATCCGTCCAACAAAAACGACCGATGGGCGTGAGATATCCATACCGATTTCATTGCAGAAATCAGACGAATCGTCTGGATAAAATTCTTCGGTATCGATTCCGTTAAGGACGACGTGAACCTTATCTGGATCCAATTGCGGGTAACAGGTCAAGATGTCATCGCGCATAGCTGAGGAAACAGCGATGATTGCATCGGCTTGCTCATAGGACATCCGCTCAGCCCAACTGGAAAGTTCATATCCTCCCTGAAGTTGTTCGCGCTTCCAAGGACGTAGGGGTTCGAGGGAATGGGCGGTGATGACATGGGGAATTTGGCGGTAAACTCCGCCCAGCAATCCTGCGAGATTGGCATACCAGGTGTGGGAATGAACCAGATCGATATCTTCCGGCAAGGAGGCAACCATCGAAAGGTCAGCTCCGAATGTGCGCAGGGCTGAATTGGCTTTAGGAGGGAAATTTTCAAGGTGGGCGCTCGCCCCTGGACGATCTTGACCCATGCAATGAACATCGACGTCGATGAGTTTTTGCAGACGGGGAGTGAGCTGTCCGACATGCACGCCGGCGCCGCCATAAATGGCTGGAGGGTATTCGCGAGTGAGAAGAGAAATGCGCATAGTTCGATGGTGTCATATCAAGAGGAAAAGATAAAAAGAAGCGTGGAAATCGTTCATAGAGAAGAAATTATTTGCCATTCATGAGTTGATAACTCTGGCACTAAAAATCCACTGTAAATATAGCATGGACATCGTCTTCTGTAGTTGTCATAAAGGCTGTATGGCGTTTATTGTCGTGATATGCCGAAGCCCAAAGTCCTGTGCATCATCCTCGCTGGAGGAGAAGGCAAGCGTTTGATGCCGCTCACCGCCGATCGCGCCAAACCTGCAGTGCCTTTCGGGGGAACATATCGTCTGATCGATTTTGCCCTATCCAATATGGTCAATTCCGGTTTTACCAAGATTGCGGTTCTTACTCAATATAAATCGCATTCATTGGATCGTCACATCGCTTTGACCTGGAGAATGTCAACGATGCTTGGCAATTATGTCGCCCCAGTTCCCGCTCAGCAAAGACGCGGTCCGCATTGGTATCAAGGTAGTGCAGATGCCATCTATCAATCGATGAATCTTATCAACGATGAAGATCCCGATTATGTGATCGTCTTTGGTGCAGACAATATCTATCGCATGGATGTGTCGAAGATGCTCGACTATCACATCGATAGCGGACGCGATGCCACCGTTGCCGCTATCCGAGTTCCGCGTTCAGAGGCATCCGCTTTCGGCATTATCGATGCCTCTCCATCAGGGCTTATCAACGAGTTCTTAGAGAAACCGAAAGATCCGCCAGCTCTGGCGGATTCTCCTGAACAATCCTATGCCTCGATGGGAAATTATATTTTTACCAGAGAAGCATTCGTTGAAATGCTCAATGCTGACGGTAAAGATCAGGATTCAAAACACGATATGGGGGGAAATATTATCCCCGCTTTCGTGAAAGATAATAATTGTTCCGTCTATGATTTCACCCAGAATCACGTTCCAGGATCTACTGAGAAAGATGGTAATTATTGGCGAGATGTAGGTACTATCGATGCCTATTTCGACGCCCATATGGATCTGATTTCAGTGGTTCCAGAATTCAGCCTCTATAACGATCGCTGGCCGATTTTAACCTCGATGCCGCAGATGCCAGGAGCGAAGTTCACCTTGCATGGTACGGCGGAATCCTCCATCGTCAGCAACGGATGTATCATCTCGGGCGGAGATGTCGATCATTGCGTCTTGAGCCCAGGCGTGAGAGTAGACGATCATGCTGTGGTAGATCGTTGCGTCATCATGCATAAGGCTCATATCGGACGCAATGCTGTAGTGCGTAATGCCATTCTCGATAAAAATGTCATCGTTGCAGATGGAGCTGAGATCGGCGTCGATATCGAAGCGGATAGGGCTCGAGGTTTCCATGTCTCTAGCGGAGGAATCACCGTTGTGTCTAAAAATACGGTGGTCAACGCTTCATAGACCTCATAAGAAAGATGGCGGTAGATATCGTATCTACCGCCATCTTTACTGTGTGAGGATCAATTGCGCACAGCGAAGAGTAAACCTTCCCCAAGGGGGATAAGTAGGGGAGTAAAAGCCTCATTGGATCTCATGGATTCCAATGTTTCACGAATGATGACCGATTCATCCGATTCATCGCGTGGATCTGCTACCAGGTTATGCCATAGAGCATCGTTGATGATGACCAATCCACGAGGACGAAGAAGTCGTTCGGCTTGAGCGAGGTGTTCCACATATTCAAGCTTGTCGCCATTGATAAAGACGATGTCATAGGCGCTATCGCGTAGATTGTTGAGGATTTCGAGAGGATTGCCAGGGATAAGGCGTACCTGCCGAGGAGCGATTCCTACCTCTTTGAAGGCTTGACGTGCTCGATCCTGCCGATCAGGACGGGTGTCGATGGTGGTCAGCATTCCTTCGGAGCCCATAGCGGAGAAAAATGCTAATCCAGATTCTCCATTTCCAGTGCCTATCTCGACGATATTGCGTGCGTCAATCGCTTGTGCGGCAAAGGTTAACGCGGCGGTAGCACCTCTAGAGAGTGCGTCCATACCTGCCAATAAAGCCTCATCACAGGCTTTTTGAACGGACTCGTCTACGGAGACGAACTCCTCGCACAAGGTTAAAGAGCGCTGATCGAGAAGAAAGGTTTCGCTCATATCCATCCTCACTCATGCATCGTCAACTGATATCGATAAGGCTTATGTCGTAATCATACGCGTTCTTCTCTGCTCGCTTCATCCGTTCTTCTGCAAATGAGGAGGAAGGAAAGTTGTGAAAAATACGCTGAAATCTGTTATCCGACACTAAAGCCCCCTAGCATGGAAATATGAGCGATGCGATTTTTGGCCGATTGATTACCGCCATGGTCACACCCTTTGACGAGCAAGGGAATGTCGATTACGACAGGGCTGCCCAGCTCGCTGACTATCTTGTCGATCATCAGCGCAACGATGCCCTTGTCATCAATGGGACGACAGGTGAATCCCCCACGACCAGTGATGAGGAAAAAACTGAATTGGTGCGTGTGGTCAAGCAGACGCTCAAAGATCGAGCTCATGTCATTGCAGGGTGTGGGACGAATGACACCAGTCATTCGGCTTATCTGTGCAAGCAAGCCGCTCAGGCGGGAGCGGATGGCTTACTCATCGTCTCCCCCTATTATTCCCTTCCTCCCGAAGATGCGATGGAGCGTCATTTCACGGCTTTGGCCTCAACGACCGATCTGCCGATCATGCTTTACGATATCCCTCATCGCACAGGACGGGCTCTCAGCCCTGAGCTGATCATGCGACTATCAGCTCATCCCTCTATCGTTGCTGTCAAAGATGCCAAGAATGACCTGACCTCGTCTGCAAGGATTATCGCCGAAAGCGATCTGGCATATTATGCCGGCGATGATGCGAAGATTCTACCCATGCTCTCTGTTGGTGGCGTAGGTCTGGTGGGAACTTCCACCCATTTCACTGGACGTGCCACCTATGATCTGATTGAGGCGTGGGATCGTGGGGATAGCGCAAAGGCTCTCGACATTTATCAGCGTCTTCTTCCGATCTATACAGGGGTTTTCGCCACTCAAGGTGTGATGTTGGTCAAGGCCGGTTTAGCTCATCGCAATTTCCCTGTCGGAGGAGTGCGCATGCCTCTTCTGCCAGCAGATTCTTGCCAGAGCGCTCGTTTTGCCGAACTACTCGATAGCGTTCAGCTCTAAAACGCAATTTGCCCCCAGCTCTCATCGGACTAGCCTTAGAGTGTGGTCGTAGCGGAGATCTTTGGCATCGGAGGCGGTGAGCTTGTCGTCTTGCTCGTGCTGGGCGTCATCATGTTCGGCCCTGAAAAATTACCAGAGATTTCACGTAAAGCAGCGCGTTTCATCTATGCCTTTAAAGTCATCGCAGACCAGGCTACCGAGCATCTCAAAGAGGAATTAGGTCCTGAATACGCCGATCTGACCTTGGCCGATCTAAACCCTAAAACCTTCGTTAAGAAACAGATCCTTGCCGATCTCGAAGGGGATTTAGACGATATTAAGAAAGATCTTTCCAATGTGAAAAAGGAGTTCACCTCTACTGCGGACATCGTCAAAGAGGTGACAGGAAAGAAAACGACATCTCATACGACAGATAAAGCCGCTACTGCTGAGGTGGAGGTAGACAGTTCGCCAGCTATTCCCGATATAGGCCAAACGACGGTGGTGGAAGCGTCAACTCCGCCATCGGATATAGAGACAGGCGATTGCGGTATCGCTCACAACATCGTCGGGTCTATTCCCTACGATAATGAGGCTACATAGAGACGATGCGACGATAAGAGGCTAGGGGAGATGAAGACCTCCTCTAGCCTCTTCATATGCTTAGTGAGTTGTTAAATTGAGAGATTGTCCCGCCAAAGATGGACGAGAGGCGATCAATCGTTGTGCTAGAGCATTGATGGCTTGAGCGCAGGGATGATCGGGATGGGCAATCACTACCGGAGGCTGATCTACCGATTCGCAGCTCATCGCTTCGTCCATCGGGATTTGTGCAAGGAGTTCTACCGAGGTGCCAAGGCGCTCACTCAAGCCTTGAGCGGTTTGTTTTCCGCCACCAGATCCAAAGAGTTCGATACGGTGATGAGCGGAACAATTAGGGCATGGACGTTCCAGCCAGCTCATATTCTCGACAACGCCGATGACCCGTTGATTCATCATCGACCCCATCGTGCCAGCACGCTCGGCTACCCATGCCACATTCGGCTGAGGGGTCGTGACAACGATCATGTCAGAGCCTGGTAATTTCTGGCCGATAGACATGGCGACATCTCCAGTGCCAGGGGGAAGATCGATAAGAAATACATCGAGATCTCCCCAGAAGACTTCGCTGAGCAATTGGGTAAGAGCACGATCTAGAATCGGTCCTCGCCAGGCGATAACCTGGTCACGAGATTCCTTGAGCATTCCCATAGAGATCACTTTGAGAGTGACTTTCGTACCGTCAGCTTTTTCAAAGCTGACAGGAACCGGCATGATCATTGAATCGACCATGGTCGGACGGTCATCATCGCTCATGCCGAGTAGATCCGGTACAGAATGTCCATAAATATCGGCATCTAATAAACCGACTTTCTTTCCCTGAGCGGCGAGAGCGAGAGCCAAATTGACAGTGATCGAACTTTTGCCGACACCTCCTTTACCGGAGGCAATAGAAATGACATGTGTTAAGTTACCCGGCTGAGCGAAGGGAATGACAGGTGCGGGTTGTCCGCCGCGCAGGCGTGTGGCCAGTTCGGCGCGCTGTTCATCGCTCATCGCAGACATCGTCAAGATAACGTCGCTGACGCCATCGACTGAGCGGATAGCCTGCTGGACATCGGCTTCAATCGTATTTTTTAAAGGACAGCCGGCAACAGTTAATAGAACGGTAAGACTTACCACTCCTTGATCGTCAACGGTGAGATCTTTCACCATGCCCAGCTCAGTGATAGGGCGGTGAATTTCTGGATCTTGGACGCTATCAAGGGCGTGGCGAATATCGTCAAGAAGAGCACTAGTGTCACTATTCACGAACACATGACTACGCTACCTGGCAGATGAATTCAAATTAGCCACTCAGATTAGCTCGATCTGGTCAATCCTTATCGCCATCGTTTTGGGAGCGGGCGTCTAATTGCTCAAGCAGATCTCGCAATTGATCGCGTATTTCTGCGCGGACGAAGTCACGACTCGCCATCTCCCCGACATTATTGCGTAAGGATGCGATCTCTCGAGCTAGGAAGTCCATATCGGCTCGGCTCTGTGCTGCGATCCGTCGATCCTCATCGAAACTCAAACGATCGCGATCTTCCTGACGATTCTGGGCGAGCAAAATCAAAGGAGCGGAATAGGCAGCTTCGATTGAGAGCATCAAGGTGAGCAAGATGAACGGATTCTCATCGAACCAAAGGGCGGAGGGGAGAAGGGTATTCCAGATGATCCACACACCGATGAAAATGCTCATCCACAGCATGAAGGACGGGCTACCCATATAGCGAGCGATCCATTCAGCGAATCGTCCGAATGCCTCCTGATCGAAATGGAAACGCGGCAATGTGATTCTTTGTCTGCGTCCGGGAGTGCTGAGTGGATTATCTCGTTCAGCCATATGTCACCTCCATGGAATTATCGGTGCCATCCATCTGGTCGCCTCGCCAATCAGGTGGCAACATGTGGTCAAGTAGGTCGTCAACGGTCACAGCTCCCACAAGCTGATTATCCGAATTCACTACGGGAGCGACAACCAAGTTATAGGTCGCGAAATAGCGTGAGACGCTGTAGAGGTCAGCATCTGGAGAGATCGCTTCTAAATCGGAATCGATCATCTGACCGATCAGCAAGCTTGGAGGTTCTCTGAGGAGACGCTGCATGTGGACAGCCCCGATATAGCGTCCAGAGGGGGTATCGTGCGGAGGACGGGTGATAAAGACCATCGAGGCTAAGGCAGGGGTGAGCTCTTCATTGCGCACTTTGGCCAAAGCGGAGGCAACCGTGGCGTCGGCTCCCAAGATGATCGGTTCGGGAGTCATCATACCGCCAGCGGTTTCGTCTTCATATTTCAGCAGGTTGCGTACATCGGCAGCCTCTTCAGGTTCCATCTCGCTGAGCAATTCTTCAGCCAAGGTAGGGGGCAGGGAGTGGATCAAATCGGCGGCATCGTCTGGATCCATCTCGTCGAGGACATCGGCTGCGCGTTCCAATTCTAAAGCAGTTAATAATTCAACCTGTTCGTCCTCGGGTAGCTCTTGGAAGGCATCTGCAAGTTGTTCATCGTCGAGAGCGTTGGCGACCTCAGCACGACGATCTGGATCCATATCGTAGAGTTCACGGGCGACGTCTGCCGGTTTCATGTCGGCAAGCTGAGCTAATTTCGCATC
Source organism: Actinomycetes bacterium (assembly GCA_023419175.1). GTDB lineage: Bacteria > Actinomycetota > Actinomycetes > Propionibacteriales > Propionibacteriaceae > Brooklawnia. Next base: position 4,871 of record JAEZYG010000080.1, on the reverse strand, counting down.
CGTATTCTGATCGGCATAGACCAATTGTGAGGCGATTTGTTCCCAGGGGACGATCACCATCGGTCCGCGTTGAGTGAAGGAGAAAGGGCGAGCTTTCGTCGCTGGACGCAAAGCTGCTTCATGTAATTCCCACTCGCGGTTGCGTACTTCTTTCATCGATATATCCAAAATGGACATCGCCTGATCCGAACGTGTGATTGCCCGGTCGAAAAGGTCGTCGATCACCAAGATTTCACTCGATCTGCGAGAGAATCGACGAGTATCGACCGTTCCAGAGATCGTCACCTGGGTGGCGTCAATCGCGTGAACGCGCAGCATAGGGACGAAGATGCGTCTCTTGGCGAAAAGCTCGATGACAAGTCCACGCACTCTGGTGCGGTGCAATATCCGTTCTTGGACGACGACATCGTGGACTTTGCCCACCTGATCGCCCGAAGCGTCCATGACCTGCATACCTTGGAGGCGTGCGATAAATACCGATGACTGAGAGCTCACCTGACCCAGCCTAGTCATCGGCAAGACAAGAGGGAAGATGATCGCTCCTCTTGACTTTAGGTGGGGAAACTAGACTGGTCTTATGGATCTTTCTAGGCGGCCGATTCGATCGCGGTCCACAGTCTTGGCAGTTCCCGGTTCTGCTCAACGTTTCATCGATAAATCGCGCACTTTAGATGTGGATGCAATCTTTCTCGACTTGGAAGATGCAGTCGCTCCTGATGCGAAAGTTGAAGCTCGTGGACGCATCGTCCGCGCTTTAAAAGAGGGGCAGTGGCGAGCATCTACGATCACGATACGGGTCAACGATTGGACGACCCCGTGGACATTGGATGATCTGTGTGATGTGATCGGACAGGCGGGGGATAAGATCGATACGGTCATGCTGCCTAAAACGCGTTGTGAAGCAGATATTCAAGCTTTGGATCGGGTTTTAACCCAGTTGGAAAGATCTCTGTCGATTCCTGTGGGAACGATCGGCATTGAAGCGATCATTGAAGATGGGATGGGATTGGTCAATGTCGAAAAAATTGCTGCCTGCTCATCTCGTCTGGAAGCTTTGATCTATGGGCCAGGGGATTTCATGGCATCGATGGGAATGAGATCGACATCGGTAACAGGGGAGATCGGCAGCTATCCTGGGGATGCCTTTCACCATGTTTTGTCGCGTATCCTCGTAGCCGCTCGAGCATATGATTTACAGGCTATTGAAGGACCCTATGTCAAGATCCACGATAGAGAAGGGCTCGCCACAGCAGCCAGACGTAGTGCCGCTTTGGGCTTCGATGGCAAGTGGGTTCTTCATCCTGATCAGATTGACATCTGCCGACAGATTTTTTCTCCGACAGATGAGCAAGTGGCACGAGCAGATGAGATGGTCAAGGCATATCGTGAGGCGACCAGCCGAGTAGGCGGAGGAGTTGGTGCGATCATGGTAGGTGATGAGATGGTCGATGAAGCCGGAATGAAGGTGGCTTTACGTATGCTAGCTAGAGCACAGCATCATTCCACTGTGGAAATGAACGGATAGAAGGATAGATCGATGCCCTTTTCAGTTCGCCGGACGAATAATCCTGTGATGAATCTTGACCGTGCGCTATCGGTCGCCATCTACGATAACCATGATGATGTGGTCAAAGCTGTGGACTATCTTTCCGATTGTTCCTTTCCTGTAGAACATCTCGCTATCGTCGGCACGGATTTAAAATCGTGTGAAAAGGTTACTGGACGTCTCTCGTTGCCCGTCGTTTTGGCCGGAGGTTTTCTTCAAGGAGCCACATGGGCGGTGATGTTCGCTCTTATCACCTCATGGGTGAATCCTCAAACGTCATTATGGGAAAATCTTTCGCTTGCCCTCATCGGTTTTGGTGCTGTGGGTATGGTGATCTCGGCGGTTCAATATTGGATTCGTCGAGGTCAGAGAGATTTCACCTCAACCACTGCCTTGATCGCAACTCGCTATGAACTATTAGCTGAGCAGGCATGGGCTGCCAAAGCGCGTGAGTTGCTCGACCCGTCTTCTATGCAGAAAGATCAGCGCACCAGCTGTGAGAGAAGCTATGAACCTGTTGACGCTGAGCATCTAGCTCAATTACCTCCCCCCTATGGACAAGAGCCGATCTCTAAGCCGAAAGGCGTTCAAGATCTATCTCCTTCACCTCTGTCCGCAGTGGATAAAACGGATAACGATAGCAAAGATCCTATGGACAATAGGGAGGATATAGATCGAACGAATTCGATCTTTGCACAGGATTCTTCTTATGGACGGGGCGTAGATGAGAAGAATGATTCTAAAGAAGACGACTTTTGGTCTCGTCCAGACCGCAGTTGAAATGACGACAATATAGCCTTCTCGATAGATCTATCGAGAAGGCTGTGTCATTTTAGCTGTGGAGTAACGAATCCATCCATGCCTCAAGTTCGTCAGGATCGCGAGGCAGGTGATGGGAAAGGATTTCGCATCCTGCATCGGTGATGGCGATATCGTCTTCGATTCGCACACCGATACCGCGTAGGCGTTCGGGAACGGTTAGGTCGGTGGATTTGAAATAGATTCCCGGTTCAACGGTGATGACCATACCGGCTTTTAAGATCCCGTCGCGATAGCATTCCCGTCTAGCCTGAGCGCAATCGTGGACGTCTAATCCAAGGTGGTGGCTTGTCCCGTGAACCATCCAGCGACGGTAATGCCCTCCACGTTCAGGATCGAGAGCTTCTTCTTTGGAGACAGGTAGGATTCCCCAGCTATCGAGGTAATCGACGATCACTTCGATAGCGGCCTGGTGGACGTCGCTAAATCGAGCACCTGGCCGGGCGGCATCGATTCCAGCTTGCTGGGCGGCAAGAACCGCCTCGTAGACCATGCGCTGCTCAGGTGAGAAACGTCCACTGATCGGCATGGTGCGCGTGATATCAGCAGTGAAGAGAGAATCGAGCTCTACACCTGCGTCCATGAGGAGCAGATCTGAGGGATTGAGATCTCCATCATTGCGAATCCAGTGCAAGGTGTTGGCATGGTCGCCTGAAGCTGCAATGGTGTCGTAGCCGACAGCATTGCCGCGATGGCGGGCATGAAGACCGAAAATCCCTTCGACCCAGCGTTCTCCACGTCCGTTAGCGATAGCGTTTGGCAACTCTTTGACGACAGCTTCAAAGCCGACTGCGGTGGCTTCGCAGGCCTGTCTCATCTGATCGAGTTCATAGTCATCTTTGATAAGACGCAGCTCCGACAAGGTTGTTTCCAAATCGATATCGTCTCGTTTCTGCGGTGGATACAGATCGTCGAGACGAGATGTCAGGTTCGGATCCGCATCGCGGACGATCGCTGTCGGGATCGTCTCAGACAGGGTGGATAGAGCCTGGTCAAGAGTGGAGATATCGGCGCAGATGATACGTCCTAGGGCGCTCATCTCTTCAAGGGATTCGCGCTGGCCTACCCACATCTCTCCGTAGCGAGAATCGGCATAGAATTCCGGATCGGTACGCGGAACTCTGGGGTGAAAGTACAAAGTCGATCGGTGGTGGGCATCGGTAGCGGTATCGTCATCGACAGGCTCCATCACCAAGACGGCATCGGGTTCACGATCGGTGCCCAGTCCGGTCAGCCAGGTGAACGCGGTATGCGGACGGAAGCGGTAGTCGCAATCATTATTGCGCACTTTGAGACCGCCAGCGGGAATGATGAGACGGTGCTTGGGGAAATGCTGGGAGAGAGCTTGGCGATGATGGGAAGCTGCTGTAGCTCCCGCGAGAGCGTGGGGAAGTTGATCGGGATAATCTTGCCAATCGACACAGATGAATGAGCGGAAAGGTTCAGAAAATGGGCTCTGGCGGTTCGGTAATTTTGGCTCTTGACTTGCAGTCATCGTCTCTCCTTCATCGCTATCCAGACGTCTATTCTAATCCTTTCGCTAGGCTGTCCAGACGTTCACCTATTAGGCTTAGGCGTTATCGGAGTAGAAAGGGACGGTGTTATGAAAGCGAGTCAAGCTGAACAAGAACAATTGTTGACCCTGGCTCACTACGATCAGCAGATCGCACAGGCAACCTATGTGAAAGCGCACCTGCCCTATAACGATCAGTTGAGGGAACTCAATAAAGATCGTTTGGAAGCAGCGGAAGAACTCGTTGCGATCTCGACTGCTTTGTCCGATGCTGAAAGCGAATTATCGCGTTTGGAATCCGATTTGGAGCCTGCGCGTTCCCGTCTAGAGCGCAATGAGAAGACCATTGCCGCCTCGCTGATCGATGCGAAGGCTCTTCAGGCGATGATCGAGGAGAGTAAGCATCTTGAAGGGCGTATAGCCAATCTTGAAGATCAGCAGCTAGAGATGATGGCTGTTGTCGAGGAAAGATCTGCACAGGTAGATCAGGCTCGTGGACGGCGTGCCGATATTGAGAACCGTATGCGAGCCGTCATGGCTGAAAGAGACGAACGCGTGGCGACGATCGATAAAGAAATCGTTGCTTTGAAAGAATCGAGAAATTCTGCTGCGAAGAATATCGGCGATGATCTGATGAAACTCTATCAACGCCTGACCGATCGTCTCGGGGTTGGAGCAGCCACTTTGAAAGGCAATCGTTGCAGCGGGTGCACCTTGGAACTCGATCAGATGGAGATGAAGAGGATCTCTCAGGCAGCTTTGGATGAGATCATCCGCTGCGCTGAATGCGGACGAATTCTTATCCGCACTAAGAAAGGCTAGGCTGAATAGGAGACGAGTCGGCTGGGTAATCGCGGCGCAAGCTGAGGAAAGTCCGGACTCCGAAGAGCACGGTGGTGGGTAACGCCCACCCAGGGTGACCTGCGGGAAAGTGCCACAGAAAACAGACCGCCTCTATGAGGTAAGGGTGAAACGGTGGTGTAAGAGACCACC
>JAEZYG010000070.1 GCA_023419175.1 Actinomycetes bacterium | reverse complement strand
GATCAAGACGACTGGTAGACAAAGCGGAGACGATGCCTTCTCTCAGATTCGCCCCGTCAGGGTTGGTCACCACTCCATCCTTGCCGTAGAGGGAGCACATTGCAGCGGTCAGTAAATGAGTCGTCGTCGTTTTGCCATTCGTCCCGGAAATGAGGGCGACTTTGCGTGTGGATACGAGATGAGAAAACAGGCTCGGGTCAATGCGGGTCATGACCGCCCCTTTGATCGAAGCCCCGCTTCCGCGTTTCAACGTGCGCGAAGCCCAAGCGGCCGTCGTACCCATTGCGCGAGCGAAGGTGCGACGTAGAGTGCGAAAGCTCTCAGCGCATATCAGGTTTTGAGATGCCACATCGTCCATTGTGGCAAAGGTTAGGGATAGGTCAAAAGAATTTCTGAGGGGAAAGAATCGTGAAAAGACGAAAATCCCCCAGCGCATTGACTGGGGGAATGGGGTGGCTGACGGGACTTGAACCCGCGACCGCCTGGACCACAACCAGGAGCTCTACCGGCTGAGCTACAGCCACCATCAGTCATCGTTCGATGACAGCTCCGCTAGCCTATCAGAGTTCGTCTGAGAAGAAAAATCATTTATTTCTCTGATTCCCTTGTCTTCAGCAAAGAGCCTTCATGACGTTGAGCGATGGCGCGAGCTTGATCGCTATCGGGGCCAGGCTGAGCGACGAAAAGACATTCGCGGTAGTAACGCAATTCTTCGATCGACTCCAAAATATCGGCTAGCGCCCTGTGGTTACCGTGTTTTGCCGGAGCGTTAAAAGCCGCTTTGGGATACCAGCGTTTCGCCAACTCCTTGATCGACGACACATCGACGTTGCGATAGTGAAGGAAGGATTCCACATGCGGCATATCTCGAGCGAGGAAAGCTCGATCAGTGCCGATAGTATTGCCAGCGAGAGGAGTTTTCCTCTCCGTGATGCCCTGATCTTTCAGATAGGACAAGACGATCTGTTCTGCTTTATCCATCGTCAATGTGGCTTTTTCAAGATCTGTGAGAAGTCCTGATTTGGTATGCATCGTGCGGACAAAGTCATTCATCTGTTCTAAAGCGGCAGCATCTGGACGTATGAGCAGGTCAATACCCTCATCGCACACGTTAAGATCTCCATCGGTCACAACAACAGCAACCTCGATTAACGCGTCACGGCTCAGATCAAGCCCGGTCATTTCGCAATCAATCCACACCAAGAAGTCATTCACGTGACCAAGGGTAGACCTTTCATCTCAGATGAGAAAACAGCACAGAATAAGAGCGCCCCCGGCGAGGATCGAACTCGCGACCAGCCGCTTAGAAGGCGGATGCTCTATCCACTGAGCTACGGAGGCTTGCTCAGTCTAGCGTCTTTTGAATCGTGATGGTATTTAAAGCCTCCAGCATCGTTCTAGGTGATCTTGATACTAAAGCACGATGACAAGATGATATGGACTTTTGCCTTGGCGATATAGCGATGCAAAGATCTGAAAAGCTCTTTTGACCCATTGATAGATTGGACGTGTGAGTTCTCAAGATCTATGGCATCCCGTTGCGTCAAAGCGGATATATGCCGATAGGACGCGTGGAAGCCGATATGGGAAAAAACCGCGGTTCATTCCCGATGAGACTTTGGATAAACCCGCACGCTATCGGCGTCATATCAACGGTCTAGATCCTCACGCCACCAGTTCTGGCTGGCTCATATTGCGCCACCCCATCGCTACATGGATGACATGTGCTGCTATCGTCATCTATGCTCTCGTGCTCTATGCGAGCTATATCACCGTCGGTCATGGATTGATCGGAGAGATCGCTCAAGCGACCAAAGAGGCAAACGGTATCGAAGTGGTCTTGACCTGGGATCGTATTCATGAGGCGGCTTTAACCTGCGCAGGTTATGCCGCTATGACGATGATCGTCTTAGGTCTGGTTCTGGTCTGTTTGGATCGTATCCGTCCACTTCCGTGGACGATGAAAATCCTCTCTCTCGGTTGGGGAGCATCGATCGCCATTTTCATCTCACTGCATGTCAATACATGGGCAGGAGAGTTGATGAAAGTGGAAGGAAGCGTCGATCCCTCTCAAGGATCGCGGACGGCTATTTTCTCCGCTCCATTCGTAGAAGAAGCAGCCAAAGCAACGATTCTTTTTCTCCTCGCCTGCTGTATTCGTCGACGTATCGTCTCTATCAACCAGTCAGTGATACTTGCAGCTTTAAGCGGTATCGGTTTCGCCTTCAGTGAGAATGTCGTCTACTATCTGCGTACTTTTCTCTATGCCGCCACTACCTATGATGCAAATGCTCAAGAAGATCTGTCGGCTGTTGTCGCTTTACGAGGAATCGCGACATGTTTTGGCCATCCTCTCTTCACCTCCCTCACCGCTATCGGAATAGCGATTGCGCTTCGGAATCGCTCCACGATCGTGCGGATATTAGCGCCGCTTGGTGGATATTTCGCAGCCGTCAGTGGACATATGATTTTCAATGGCTTTGCCTCTACAGGGGTCGATAGCGTCTATTTGATGATCGGTGGCTGGATCGCTGTGGGTATTCTTGTCGGCTTTTTGATCTATCAACGGATTACGCATATGAGAATAATCCGGGCACGGCTGGACGATTTCGTTCAGGCTGGATGGCTAGAACAGCGCGATCCTGTCGTATTCAGTCGCTATTTTGGACGTTGGAAGATGGTCGCAGCCTCCCTTCTTAGAGGATGGCGAAGCTTGCGATCCACAATGGGGCTTCAGCGAGCCATGACAGAGTTAGCCTATGTGCGCGATAGCGAACTAAACGGATGCCTTGATGAGGTCGCTATCGAACGGCAACGCGAGTTGATCGATCGCATCAGGCAACTTCGCCTCGATGCCATCGACGATGTTCGTGGATATCGCATGATTCCTCCTATCTGGTTTTCCTGGATGGGACGTCAACGCAAGCGTTTGGCACAGTGGATCATGCGTCGCCCCACGGGCAATGATAATTTTTCTGAATCTGGTAAAAGTCATAGATCTTTGGCCACGATGTCATAAATCATGACGCTCGCTCTCTCTGCGTGAGAAAGTAGAGACGAAAAGAAGGAGAGCTCATGGACTTAACAGAGGCCTGCTGGCAATTACGCGATCATCTAAGCGACCTTCACATCGGGATCGGTATGCCTCATGCTGAGATGGTGCGCACAGAAGCCGCTCAGATCGCCGATCAGATCGGTGACTATATCGTGCCTCGTCTGAAGAATCTTGACGCGCCGATGCTGGCCGTCGTTGGGGGATCGACAGGAGCGGGGAAATCCACTCTGGTCAATTCTCTTCTGCGTCGATGTGTCACACGTCCAGGTGTGATCCGTCCGACGACGAAAGCTCCTGTTTTGATCTATAGCAGTGAAGACGAACAATGGTTTACTTCATCGCGTATTCTTCCCGATCTGCAACGTATTTCAATTCCTAGCGATGATCAGCGCAGTCTCCAACTCGTCCCAGAGCCCTCCTTACCAGCAGGATTGGCGATCATTGACGCTCCCGATATCGATTCTGTTGTAGAAGATAACCGTCTTGTCGCCTCTCAACTCCTTGACGCTGCTGATCTGTGGATCTTTGTCACCTCTGCCGCTCGCTATTCAGATGCCGTCCCGTGGGAATTCTTAACGAAAGCCGCTCAGCGCGGTACAGCTATCGCAGTGGTTGTCGATAGGGTTCCCCCATCGGCTATGGGGGTGATTCCAGCAGATCTTGGACGGATGATGAGCCTCCACGGTTTAGGAAAAGCCCCGCTTTTTGCTGTCCCGGAAACGGTGAGCGATGCAGAAGGGCTGCTGCCAGATGGTGCCGTAGCCCCTATACGTTCCTATCTTGCTGGACTTGCAGCGAATCGTATCCAGCGTGACGCCTTGGTGAAAACGACTTTATCTGGAGCCATCACATCAGTTATTGAACGCAGCTCATCAATAGTGAAAGCCCTAGAAGAGCACGAAGAGACGATGGAATATCTGCGCGATCAAGCGGATAAGATATATCGTCTTGCCACCGAGAAGATTCACATTTCTACAAGTGACGGCACCTTATTACGTGGTGAGGTGCTTGCAAGGTGGCATGACTATGTAGGTACAACCGATCTCATGCGCTCTTTCGATCACCGAATTTCTCGTCTGCGCGATAGAATCGTCGGTTTTTTCTCCGGACAGCCTGATCGTGGAGATGACATTGGACTGGCTGCTGGTTCTGGGTTGGAAATTCTCGTGAAAGAAAAGGGCTATGAGGCGTGCGAACAGATCTGGCAGATCTGGTATGGCAATCCCACAGGACGTCTTATCGTGCGCAAACATGCAGATTTAGCACGCGTATCTGCTTCCTTCGATGAGGAGGTTCAACAAGCGATTCGCTCGTGGCAAGCTGGCATTTTGGATCTCATCAGCGAACAAGGTCAAAAAAAGCGAATGACAGCGCGCATCATGGCGCTAGGTCTTAACGGGGTTGGAGCTGCTTTGATGCTGGTCATCTTCGCTAATACAGGAGGAGTTACCGGAGCTGAGGGAGGAGTAGCGATCGGGACGAGTGTGCTCGCTCAGCGCCTCTTGGAATCGATTTTCGGAGATGAGGCAGTGCGTCAGCTTGCTCAAAAAGCGAAAGCTGATCTCGATGCCTTGGTCGATGCTCTCATAGAAAAGCAAGTGGCTCGTTTCACTCAATGTCTGGATTCATATCAACGAGATAGCGCCCAGGTATCTCAATTAGCTCATGTCGTTGAATGCGTTGATCGTCTCTATCGAACAGAGGGGATCGGCAATGAGCAGATGGCGAATCCTGAAACGGTAGGGGAAGGTCGTTAAGGTGATACGGGACAAACGAAGTGCTCTAAGAGAGCAAATCGAACAGTTACATCGCGCTGTGGATCTAGCTGATCGACGTCTCGATCAACAGCTATGCGCTCAAGCTCACTCCTTGTTGAGTAGGGTAGATGAGCGTTTTTCCATTGCTGGTGACAATACGGTGATCGCTCTTGGAGGAGCAACGGGATCGGGAAAGTCCTCTCTTTTCAATGCGATTGTGGGCAAGCCTCTTGCTAGTGCGGGAATTCGTCGTCCAACGACTAGTCAGACGATGGCTGCCTATTGGGCAGATGAGGAGCCGACAGCTCTTTTAGAGTGGCTTGGAGTGTCCCATCGCCACTCGCTGTCTTTATCTGGAAGTTCTCTTGATGGTCTCGTTCTACTCGATTTACCCGATCATGATTCCACACGCCAAGCTCATCGTGCCGAGGTAAATCGTCTTATCTCCTTGGTGGATGTCTTCATCTGGGTCGTCGATCCTCAAAAATATGCGGACGCTGCTTTGCATCGCGATTATCTGCGTCCGCTAGCTCGACAAGCTCGCAATACGATTATCGCTTTCAATCAGATCGATCGTCTCAACGAGGTTGATCGTCAAGCTGCAGTAAATCATCTGAGAGCTTTGCTCGATGAAGACGGATTGAACGATAGTCCGATCTATGCGCTATCTGCGGTGAATGGAGACGGAGTCGATCAGCTCATGAAGAAGATAGAGTTGATTGTCCACGAGAAATATGCATCTGCCCAGCGCTTTAGCGAGGATATCGTCTATCTTGCTCGACAGATAGACGATGCCTTAGGAGATCACGAGGTTGCCCAGCACATCAGTGCCCACGATCGTAAAGATCTCTATGAGGCTCTCTATCACGTAGCACATGTTCCTACGGTGGTTGAGGCATGCGAGCGTAGCGTTCGACAACGTGGACGAGCTGCGACTGGATGGCCGATGACGGCATGGGTCAACCGTATGCGAGTTAATCCTTTGCAGGTTCTACATCTTTCCAAGATCTGCTCGAGACGAGACGATATGCCTCAACCATTGGAGATTTCAAGAACCTCTCTGCGCCCCAATGAAGTCTCGATGGCGAAAGTAGATGCTGCTTGGAGGCAGATCATCGATCGGTATTGTCGTCATCTTCCCTATACCTGGAAAGACTATGTGAATACCATCAGTAGTGATGTGCGTTCCCTTAGTCCAGATCAACTCGACCATATCGTTGCTAGCACCGATTTCGCGCCAGCGCTGAAGCGTCGTTGGTGGATGATCGTCACCTTCATGCAATGGCTTATTTTCATCGCTGCTCTCATCGGAGCTCTGTGGCTTGTTGCAGATGTGATCTTGGCTTATCTACAGTTACCGAAGATTCCTCACGTCTATGTGGGTCTTCTTCCTCTTCCCACAGTCCTATTGATCGGTGGTGTGGCTCTAGGGATCGTCGTGGCTTTGCTATGTCGATGGGGTGTGGAGATCGATGCATCGATCAGTTCGCGTCAGATAAAGCGCCATTTACACAAGCAGATCGCCACCTACGCCGATCGTGAGCTTATCGTATTGATCGATAAGGAATTGGAACGTTTCCATCAGGTGCGCTCGATCGTAAAAAAGATCGCATAAAACTTCATTTTCTCGATAAGAAGGAGTTATACGAGGATAGGAAACGGTATGGTATCAGCGTTTTCTATCCCCGTTTTATATGTTTCGCTTGTCGGTCATGTGGTGGTTGTCGTGGGAATTATGAGGTCTATCGCATCTGCCCTTATCTATTCATCCAATCTAGGAAGCTAGATTTCTTGCCATCTTGTTCGGCTAAAACCTGGTATAACTCAAAAGACTTGCCGATAAATTCCTTAGTCAGAAGCTATCACTAGGGTAGAAGGGATAATTGCTATGAGTGCGCACCATCGATGAAAAAGCCTCGTCTCCTATACGTTAGAGGGTTGTAAAAAATAAGTTATCCACATCAGGAATGTATTTTGCTCACTTATTTTTGATAGCTCCCATCATGAAGATGACGAAAGGAGTTATTGTGGACGCTACAGTGACCATCAGCGGGTATGTGGGAAATGAACCCGATTACAGAGAGGATCCTTTTAAACAGGTGCGCTTCCGTCTAGCGTGTACCCCTCGTAAACACAATGCACAAGGATGGGCAGATGATGCGACGATCTGGATACAGATCAGCTGCACCGGAGATCTTGCTCGCAATACCTGGAAAAGTATCCATAAAGGTGATCCTGTCATCGTAACGGGGAAAATGCGTACTGTCTCATGGCGCGACAATCTAGGGAATCCGCAATCGATCTTGGTGATACGAGCTTCTTGCCTTGGACACGATCTGACCCGAGGGATCACATCGTTTACAAAAAGAAGTGAGGTCGATGAGCACGAACAAGAATCTATAGGTGTGGACGATAAGGAGTGCGCGTGAGGCTAAGGGGAAGAAAATCTCTGTGATGAATTTAGAAGAGCGAGTCGATCAGGCATAATGATGGGGTGGCCTGTGGGCCTGATCGACCGCCTTGAGCGGATTCATCCTCGTCACGTAAGGAACTGCTTGCCGAATGGCTGAATTCATCTACACCATGCACAATGTCCGCAAGACGATCGGTGAAAAACTGATCTTGGACAACGTCACACTGTCGTTTTTCCCGGACGCCAAAATCGGTGTCGTCGGCCCCAATGGTGCTGGAAAGTCCACCTTGTTGAAGGTCATGGCGGGGCTGGAGCCGATCAATAATGGAGATGCCCAGCTTGCAAAAGATGCCACTGTTGGAATCTTGATGCAAGAGCCTGAGCTCAGCGAGGACAAGACGGTTTTAGAAAATGTTGAAGAGGCCGTCGCTGAGACGAAGGGAATGCTGGATCGCTATAACGAGATTTCAGCACTGATGGCTGATCCAGATGCTGATTTCGATGCTCTGCTCGCTGAGATGGGGGAATTGCAAACAGAATTGGATGCCCGTGGAGCGTGGGATATCGATTCCCAGCTAGCTCAGGCAATGGACGCTTTGCAATGTCCTCCTGGAGATACTCCGGTCAATGTTCTTTCCGGTGGTGAGCGCCGTCGTGTGGCTTTGTGCAGACTCCTGCTCTCACAACCAGATCTACTGCTGTTGGACGAACCGACAAACCATCTCGATGCCGAATCGGTGAACTGGTTGGAAGGTCATCTGAAGAATTATCCAGGTGCTGTGCTGTGCATCACCCACGACCGCTATTTCTTGGACAATGTGGTCGGTTGGATTTGCGAAGTTGACCGTGGACGTCTCTATCCCTACGAGGGTAATTATTCAACCTATCTGCAGACTAAGCGTGAGCGTTTGAAGATCGAAGGATTAAAAGACGCCAAACGAGCCAAGATTCTTGAAAAGGAATTGGAGTGGGTGCGCTCAAGCCCGAAAGCACGTCAAGCGAAGAATAAAGCTCGTCTAGCCCGCTATGAGGAATTGGCTGCTGAGGCTGAACGCAACCGCAAGATCGATCCGAGCGAGATCAACATTCCTCCTGGTCCTCGTCTAGGCAATGTGGGTTTAGAAGTGAAGGATTTGAAGAAATCCTTTGGAGATCGAGTCTTG
>JAEZYG010000048.1 GCA_023419175.1 Actinomycetes bacterium | reverse complement strand
ATACTGAGATCGTTATCCCCCCTCAACAAGGATGCACAGTAACAGTCGATCAGGTGACGTCATTTCTCGATTGGGAACAGAGCGGCAATGCTGCAATTATCGCGGCGGAATCCATTCGGCGATCCCTACCTCCACGAGCCACCTCTATCGCATTGGTGACCGCCTATCAGGAATCGGGGATCCGTAATCTTGACTATGGGGATTTAGATTCTGTCGGCATCTTCCAACAGCGTCCCTCTCAGGGCTGGGGATCTGTAGAGCAGATTATGGATCCGTGGTATTCCAGCGGACAGTTTTATGATCATCTCGTCCGTGTACCCGATTGGGAATCGGGTGTTATCAACGATGTCGCCCAGGCCGTTCAGCGTTCCGGTTTTCCCGATGCCTATGGCCAACATGAGCCTCAAGGACGAGCATGGGCTTCAGCTATGCGAGGATACTCCCCAGCATCTATCACCTGCATCGATAGAGAATCATCTCATGTAAATATCGGCCAGGTTCAAACCTTTCTCAACGATGTCTTCGGCGATCAGCTCACGATGATCGCTACCGATGAATCACACCTTTATATCGATGGATCAGACGAAACTGTGTGGGCCGCCGCATCGCTGGCCATGATGACTCGTCCTTTCAAGATCACTTCGATTGCCTTGGACGATCGCATCTGGATTCATGATCCTTACGGCTCATCGTGGCAACACGATTCCCAAGCCGACAGCAGACGAGCCGAGCATAATGCCCGGCTCATCATCGCATCATAATTCAGCTCAATCGTCTAACAGCTGCCTGAATACGCTCATCGGTCGCGGTGAAAGCCACCCGCACATAGGCGCTCGCATCGCGTCCATAGAAATCCCCTGGAGCGATAAGAATTCCTCGCTGTGCGAACCAATCGAGGATCTCACGTCCCGATTGTCCTTCACGCCTCACCCACAGATAGAGAGAGCCATAGGAATGGTCAATGGTGAATCCTGCCGTCACTAAGGCCTGTCTCAAAGCTTCCCGTCTGCGCTGATAACGCTCACGTTGTAAAGCGACATGATCGTGATCCGATAGAGCGGCAATCATGGCGGCTTGAATGGGCTGAGGGACGATCATGCCAGCATGTTTACGGATCTCCAACAGCTCGCGAATCACATGCATATCACCGCATAGGTAGCCGGCACGATAACCAGCCATATTGGAACGCTTTGAGAGGGAGTTGACCACGATGATGTTGTCGAGGCTTCCCCCTATCGCACGATCCGCTATAGAGAAAGCCTTACGATCCCATGCGAATTCTCCATAACACTCATCACTTGCCAGCACCGCTCCTATGTGACGGGCATAGTCTACCCATTCCCTCATCTGCTGAGGTGTCGAGATAGCTCCGTGAGGATTGGCTGGAGAATTGATCCAGATCAGACGAGGCCTGCCGGCGATCTGCGAAGGATCATCGGCTGCGATCAGGCGACAACCAGCCAATCTCGCCCCCACCTCATAGGTGGGATAGGCGGTAGTGGGAATGACGATCGCATCTTCAGAGCCTAAACCAAGCTGAAGAGGTAGCCAGGCGACCAATTCTTTCGTCCCGATAACGGGCAAGATGGAATGTTCGTCAGCTATATCGGCATTCCAGCGTCTGGACATATAAGCGCTGATAGCCTCTCGTAGCTCAGCACTTCCCCAGGTGGTCGGATAACCGTGAGCATCGCTAACGGATTTCAAAGCCTCCTGGACGATTTCAGGTGTGGGATCTACAGGAGTACCCACCGATAGATCGCAGATACCGTCTGGGTGGCTGGCAGCTATCTTTTTCGCCTCTGCGATGGTATCCCAGGGAAAAGATGGCAGACGAAAGCTAAGCGATCCCATCGCTATGAATTCTGAACAGGCAGGGCGGCAACGCGCGGTTCGTCTTTATCCAAGACTCCCAGACGAGCGGCGCCTCCTGGAGAGCCGAGGTCGTCAAAGAATTTCGCGTTAATGTCATACCATTCAGCCATGTCGGCAGGCAGATCGTCTTCGTAATAGATCGCTTCAGTCGGACAGACAGGCTCACATGCACCACAGTCCACACATTCATCTGGATGAATGTAGAGAGTACGCGGCCCTTCGTAGATACATTGCACGGGGCATTCGTCAACACATGCGCGGTCTTTCACGTCAACGCACGGTAAGGCAATGACGTAGGTCATCTATCTGAACTCCTGAATCGTATTCTTCTCGATATGGCATATTGCACCCTCGTAAGGGTAAAACGCCCTTCCCATTGTCCTAGGGAAAGCGTCCAAAATAAAGCCTTCCAGACGAAAAAATATCCCTACTACTCTAAGGATTCCCTTATTTTCACGCTCAAGGTGCTCTTTTTACCCACCCTGGCTCACCGAAATCGGATTCAAATACTAGGCTGGTGCCATGTCTGTTCGTATCGAAAAAGATTCCATGGGCACCATCGAGGTTGCCGCGGACCGTTACTGGGGTGCACAGACCCAGCGTTCTGTTCAGAATTTCGACATTGGACGTCCCACGTTCGTGTGGGGACGCCCCATGATCAAAGCTCTCGGCGTACTGAAGAAGTCAGCCGCTTTAGCCAATGCAGAACTTGGCGAATTGCCTCAAGATCTCGCTCAGCTCATCGCTCAGGCTGCAGACGAAGTCATCGCAGGCAAGCTGGATGACCACTTCCCCCTCGTCGTTTTCCAAACCGGCTCGGGAACTCAGTCGAATATGAACTCTAACGAGGTCATTTCGAACCGCGCTATCGAGATCGCTGGCGGCGAGCTGGGTTCTAAGACTCCCGTCCACCCGAACGATCATGTCAATCGTGGCCAGAGCTCCAACGATACTTTCCCCACCGCTATGCATATCGCAGTGGTCACTCAGATCAATGAGAAGCTCTATGGCGATGTCGCCAAGTTGCGCGACACCCTCGCCGCTAAAGCTGAGAAATACGCCGATATCGTCATGGTCGGACGTACCCACCTGCAAGATGCCACACCTGTCACCTTAGGACAGGTCATCTCCGGTTGGGTTGCCCAGATCGATTTCGCCCTCGATGGTATTCGCTATGCCGATTCACGAGCCCGCGAATTGGCTATCGGCGGTACCGCTGTCGGCACGGGTCTCAATGCCCACCCCGACTTTGGCGCTCTTGCCGCCCGCAAGATCAGCGAAGAAACCGGCATCGAATTCACTCAGGCGGATAATCTCTTCGCTTCCCTATCGGCTCATGATGCTCTCGTCCAGGTCTCGGCATCTTTGCGTACCCTGGCAGATGCCTTGATGAAGATCGCCAACGATGTGCGCTGGTATGCATCAGGACCGCGTAACGGTATCGGTGAATTGCTCATCCCTGAAAATGAACCGGGTTCGTCCATCATGCCCGGCAAGGTCCATCCGACCCAGTCTGAGGCGATGACCATGGTTGCCACCAAGGTCTTCGGCAATGACGCAACTGTCGGTTTTGCAGGTTCACAAGGAAATTTCCAGCTCAATGTCTTTAAGCCTGTCATGGCTTGGTGCTGTTTGGAATCCATCCAGTTACTCGGTGACGCCTGCGTGTCCTTCAACGATCACTGCGCTGTCGGCATCGAACCGAATGAGACGAAGATCAAGGCAAATCTGGATTCAAATCTCATGCAGGTCACCGCTTTGAACCGCCATATCGGTTATGACAAGGCGGCCGCCATCGCGAAGAATGCTCACAAGAAGGGTCTTACTCTCAAAGAATCCGCTTTGGAATCGGGTTTCTTAAGCGAAGAAGAATTCGACAAGTGGGTTGTCCCTGTGGATATGACTCACCCAAGCGCCGACGAAAAGTAGAAATATCTTATCGTGGGGAGAGGAAATCCTCTCCCCACTTTTTCTATGTCATTAAACTGCTTCTATGCGCGAAATCGAGATCCGTTCTGCCTCTTTAGACGATTGCGACACGATCGCCTACGCCCTCTCAAGGGCATTCAGTGACGAACCCTATGTGAGAGCTCTCTTCGGATCGGGGGATATTTGCACCAAAGTTCACCAGATGTTTTCCGCCCATCTAGCCCATCACTATCTGATCAGCGGACAGGTCGATATCGCCTATTGTGACGGGCAAGTAGCGGGAGCTGCTGTGTGGAATCCCCCGTCCGCTTCCCTCCCGATGAGACATTGGCTGGAATTGTTCTATCGCTATGCCTCCGTGATGAGATCGCGTCTTCCTCATGCCCTTTCCTCCGATCGCTATGCAGCTCGCTTCGAACCGCGTTTCAAACATTGGTATCTCTATGTCATCGGAGTCGATCCCAGCTATCGTGGTTTGGGCATCGGATCGCGTCTGCTTGATTACCGTATCGACCATATCGGAGCTCATGAAGCGTGCTATCTGGAAGCTTCGACGCCCGATTCCGCTCGCCTTTACGCACGCCATGGTTTCTTACCACTCGGTGAGATGCCTTTGAACCGTTCGGCCACTCTTTTGGGCATGTGGAGACCAGCCGATCAAGCTATGGCAGACTTCAATGGGATACGTCGATAACGAATCGTTCATACAAGATGGGATAGCTTGTGGATACAGCGATGATCTTCAAATTGATCGCGATTATTATCTATTTCGCTGCGATGATTGCCATTGGTTTATGGGCCAATCTGCGCACTAAAAATCTGAACGATTATATGTTGGGAGGACGCAACCTCTCCCCCACTGTTGCCGCTTTGAGCGCAGGAGCTTCCGATATGTCGGGATGGTTGCTTCTCGGCCTACCTGGAGCTCTCTACACCACAGGATTAGCCGATGCTTGGATCGCGATCGGTCTCAGCGTCGGAGCATGGCTGAATTGGAAATTTATCGCCCCACGACTGCGCACCTATACCGAAGTCGCCCATAATTCGATCACTATCCCCTCTTTCCTCGATAACCGTTTAAAAGATCGCACTCGTCTTTTACGTATCGTCTCAGGTCTGCTGATCTTGACCTTCTTTACCTTCTACGTCTCCAGCGGAATGGTATCTGGAGGAGTCTTCTTCCAGCATTCCTTCAATTCCTCATATCGAACCGGAATGATCCTGGTCGCCTCCGTCACCGTGCTCTATACCTTTTTTGGAGGATTCATCGGGGCATCTTATACCGATATGATGCAAGGTCTGCTCATGATGAGCGCATTGATCCTCATCCCTATCTTTGCAATGACCGCACTCGGCGGACCTGGAGCGATGATATCGACTGTCATCCACGTCATTCGCCATGCCCTGACCCTGGTTCATGGTGTCCACCTCATCGCCCTCATATCTTCTCTTGGATGGGGATTGGGCTATTTTGGACAGCCGCATGTCATCGTGCGTTTCATGGCTTTGCGCAGCGCAGATGACGCTAAGGCTGGACGTCGTATCGGTATCTCTTGGATGGTGATTTCCCTTATTGGAGCCATGCTGACTGGATTGAGCGGTTTAGCTTTCTTCTCAACTCATCCTCAATATTCACTTGAGGATCCAGAAGCTGTTTTCCTCGCTCTCGCCCAGATTCTTTTCCATCCTCTCTTTGCAGGTTTAGTACTCGCCGCCGTCCTGGCTGCGATCATGTCCACGATCTCCTCCCAGCTGGTCGTCACCTCGTCAGCTTTAGTCGAAGATCTGGCAGGGATCTTCTTGAAGCGTTCACTAAGTCCGATTCAACAAGTGTGGCTAGGACGTTCAGGAGTGGGGATCATCGCCCTTATCGCCGCCGCATTGGCGTGGACACAAAATGCCACCATTATCAAATTGGTTTCCTTTGCCTGGGCAGGTTTTGGAGCCACATTCGGGCCGATCATCATTCTGTGTCTTTTCTGGCGACGCTTAAGCTCCTATGGGGCGATGGCGGGTATGGTCTGCGGTGCTTTGACCGTCTTCATCTGGTCATCGACACCTTTCAGCTCTCTCTACGAGATCATCCCCGGTTTTCTTATCAATACCGTGGTGACGATCATCGTGTCCTTATTGACAACACCTCCCGATATCGATGAAGAATTCAATTCCGCCCGTGCTCTCGCCCGTTAGCTCTCCGCTCTTTCAGCATAGGATTCAGCTGCATCGGCAACCTTATTGGCATACCATGTGGGGGCGTTATAGCCTGCAAGAGCTCGAATCCAATTCCCAGGTTCACTCAAATCTCCGCCAAGATCGCATAGATAGAAGGCGGCGCTCAATGCGGCATCATCGATATTCTGCGGATCTAAACGACCATCCCCATTACCGTCATGAGCCCATTTTTCCCAGGTGGACGGAATGAACTGCATAGGACCAACAGCACGGTCAAAGCGGTCATCTGAATCGTAGAGCCCGTGATCTGTATCGGGGATTGAGCTGACCCCTTGTCCGTTGAGTTGGATTCCGACAATTGCAGGATTCGCCTGTCCTTGGCTGGTGATATACCCGCCGTTCACCGTCCCATGAGCGGTCTCGACATAGCCGATTCCAGCGAGGGTATTCCACCCCAAGCCGCAGTCAGGATATTCCTCTTTCACCGCTATGGAAGCACCGATATACGCCTCCAAGACGCGAGGAGGGATCTGTGTCTTATCCGCCATCTCCGCCACGAGCTGGCGATCAACGCGATCGGTAATTTTGGAACTTTGAGTGGGGATCGCCACCGGATTTTCTATCTGAACCCAGCGGCTTGGCTCAGCAGAAGGAGACTGTAGCGCCGGAGAGGAAGGCTTCCAAGACCACCATAGCGCAATCGCTATGAATATGACCCCGATCGCCAGCACGATGATGCTGGCGACCAGGGCAAAGGGTGGTTTCACTTTCACGTCTACGAAGCGGAAAGTTTCTTGATGTGTCGCAGATAGATCGTGGTCAACGCCGCTATTCCTGCAACGATCAATACCGTTCCAGCACCGATGAGGGCTCCGAATATCATCGGATCAATACCGGTCAATCCAAGAGATTGAGCGATCTTGCTGTGCTCGGCAATCGGAGCGCGTTTCTCAGCTCGCTGGATCTTATTGGCCGGATCTTTCGCCTGATCGGCGGCCTTAGCCTTTTCCTCTTTGGACTGAGCAGCCGATAATTCAAGATCTTGACGCGCCTTACCGATTGCAGCGGCATCGTCTACCGCCTGCTGATTTCGGCTAACGGTGCAGAAAACATCTCCAAGAGGAACGTCTCCCACCTGGAATATATAGGTGTGAGAAGCCGATTGAATCGTCTTATTCTGATCGTTCATCGCCACAGCGCTGGCATGGATCTTATAGATACCTTTCTCCGTAAAGACCCATTGAGCGTGGACGTGGGCTGGTTTCGGCACGTGAATACTCGCCGGTAAGGAGGTGGCTCCGTCCATAAGAACTGGAGCGAGAGATCCGAAACCTTCAAAGGAGTAGAGCATGACTCGTCCAGGTCCTTCGACGCTGGTGATATCGATGCGCACATTGTCATAGCCCGATCCTGCAGTCTCATTGGTATCCCAACCAGGCCACACCAAATCTGGATCCTGAGTCAGTGGCAAGACATATCCCGAGGGAGCGCCGGGAATACCATCGGGAATTGCTCTTTTTGCCGATTCTTTCACCTTGAAGAGGACATCTTCAGCCTCACGCATGACGTGAGAACCAGTTACGTCCTCTTTAACCTGCAGGGCTAATTTCTCACCGCTCGCCGAGACGGTGAAAGCATCCACATGTCCATGGTCGAGAATAGCTGCCGGCGAACAAACAGGGGCAGGCTCATTTCGACCATCAGAGCCGCCACGGCCATTATCTCCTCCTGGCTGAGATGTCGATCCGCTATCAGGATTCCCACCTCCAGAAGAAGGAGCTGATGTCGGCTGAGAAGAAGGAGGGGCAGGCGTAGTGGACGAATCGGAGGGATCTTTACCCGGCGTAGAAGGCTCAGGAGAACTTCCAGTGGTGGCGATACTATCCCAGCCGATCAACGACCCATCTGTCCCCTTCCCAACGATCTTGGAATTTTGAGGAAGGTTCGACACATTGACGATGATCTTCCCTTGACTAGAAGCCTGTTTCCATCCGAGCCAAACAGGCTTATCGCCACCGTGAATCCACAAGGACACCCACTGGCCTGCCGACTTGGGAACGACAATGTGTAATTGCCCATCCTTGAGCGGAGAAACGACGAGATCTTTCCCCTTCTTATCAGTGGTTAGTAAGGAATCCTCAACAGGATTTTGGTCATCACTATCAGGCTTTTGAACTCCTTCACCATTCACTTTCACCACAGCTGAAGTGGACTCATCAATAGAGGCAGGGAGGAATTGGTCGCCTGTAGGAATGAAACGAGCAGCGATCACGTGGAGACCTGGATTGAGCTCGGTCGTCACCAGCTCCGCTTGAGCATCCTTCACGTCAACTCGTCCGAAAATCTGTCCTGTGATTGGATTGTAAAACTCCACTTGACCCGAAACATCACTGGGTTGAAGGCGAGTCTCGATCTTCACCTGAGCAGCGGCATCTACCGTCATACGCTGATTGTCCATCGTCATCGTCACCTCACGTCTCTCAGGACGAGGGGCCGGCTCCACGGACGGATTCCCTGGATCAGGAGTGACGATATCTTGGTTGGATACGTAGAATTGATAATCCTGCTCAGCACTTTGCGGCGATCCGTTGATAAGGGCATTCACTTTAAAATGCAAGGTGTAAAGACCGGGCTTATCGAAAACCCAGTTCGCATGGGCATGCTGAGGTACAGACATCACCCATGGGTCGAGCCTATCGACTGATGAGAAAAGGCGCTGGACGCCGCTCATCGGATCGTAGACAAAGACTTCCACTCGTCCAGGGCCATCGACACGGGTCATTTGAACGGAAAGTTTCCCATCGCTTACTGCCGAGCGCAGATTGGGATCTTCCGTGCTAAATCCAGGCCATATAGATCCCGATTGCTGCACCTGCGGGGCGATCCACAAAGGTTCAGCCATCGACTTCATGAAGCCGAAAGCCGCATTGGTAGCAGCAGGATTCTTTGCATTTTTCAGCCCATCGTTGACGTGAAAAAGAACGCGAGCCGGATCAAGCCGTACACCCGTCCTGCCGTCAAAATCGGCTTTTGTCGCCAAGACCAAACGCCCGTTATCCACATAGGACGAGACAGCATCGGTATGTTGACGATCAAGAATCTGGCGACTGTCAGGATTGGGAATCGCCTGAGCCACACTGCCGCTCAAGCCGATAAGACCGATCACAACAGCGCTCATACCTATCACCACAGCGGAAAGACCGGCGATACAGCGTTGAATGATGCGCTGTGGACAGAAAGATCGCTGGATATATTCAATGAGAGCGACGGGGGATTTCATAGGGATACCTTCTCAGCAGATACAAGAACTTCTTCGCTAATAGCTCTCTTACTGAGCTGTTTTGCGATCAATCCGTGACGAGGGGCTGCAATCCATGCGATCAGGAAAACAGCCGTAGCGACTAAGACGATCGTTCCACCTACAGGAAGATCAGCGCTCCACGAAAGATAGAGACCGACAAGAGCCGATCCGCCTCCAATGATGGGAGCTGCGATCATCATCTTCACCAAGGAATCTGTAAGCAGACGAGCGGCTGCCGCAGGGGTGATGAGCAGCGAAAGAACGAGAATATTTCCGATGGTCTGTACGGAGATGACGACAGCCACCGCAACGGCAATATAGAGCATGATGTCGAGAGCCATGACGGGCAATCCGATAGCTCTAGCCATTTCACGATCCAAGGTGACCGCCACAAGCTCTTTATGGAAAAGGGCGAGAACGATCAATAAGGCCAAACCGACACCGATCACCAGTAGCAGATCGGAATCTTTAATACCGACGATAGATCCGAAGAGGAATTGTTGGAGAGAGCCCGCATAGGCTGGGGAAAAGGAGATGACGACAATACCTAAGGCGAAAGCGGCGACGAAGAGAACACCGATGATGCCATCTTCCTTGATACGTCCCGATTGAGAGAAAAGGGCGATCAAGATCGCAGTGACGATACCTGCGACCGCTCCGCCTAGAACCAGATTTCCTTGAATAACGAAAGCTACCGCCAAACCCGGAAAGACCGAATGGGCAACAGCATCTCCGATGAAAGCCATTCCACGCAATAAGACATAGGAGCCGATCACTCCGCATACGATCGATGAGCAAACAGCGATGATGAGAGCCTTGAGTAAGAATTGCAGATCTGGATTGGCCAGATCGCCAATGAATTCGATAGGACTCAACATGTGCCCTCCTGACAGATACCTTCCTGTGAGGCCAAAGTTGTAGGCTCAACGAGATTGAGCACGCGCAAGAGCGGATTATCAGCTCCGATCTGGAAAGCGTCCATCCACAGTTTCGGATCGGATAGCTCCTGAGCACTTCCATCGGCGATGACCGTGCGATTGAGCAGACATAGACGGGAGCAAAAATGCATAGCTGCTGCCAGATCATGTGTGGTCATCACCACAGCAACCGATTCTGCGGCAAGCTCTTGGAAAAGCTGAGAGAGCATATCTTGGGTCGGCATATCCAAGCCTGTGAAAGGCTCATCTAACAGCAAGATATCGGGTTTGAGAGCTAGGGCTCTTGCCACGAGAACGCGCTGGCGCTGTCCCCCCGATAGCTCCCCTACCGGACGACGGCCGAGATGACTCATCTTCACCCGTTCCAAAGCTTCCATCGACGCCTCATAATCGGCTCGCTTCGCCCGTCTGAACCAGCCGATCTGACGTACCCGTCCGCTCAAAACCACATCTTCAACACTGATCGGAAAATCCCAGACGAATTCATGTCGCTGAGGGACATATCCCGGTTGACGAACCGGCTTATTGAGCTGACCTTCATCGAGACGCACCAGACCTAAAAGAGTGCGCAATAAGGTCGTCTTCCCCGCACCATTAGGACCGATAATTCCTACGAATTCTCCTGGACGGACGGAAAAGTTCACCTCGCGCAATACGCGTCGCCCACCGAGACGAACCGCGATATTACGCGCCGATAGAACCTCGTCAGCATCATGTGACAAAGAAGTTAGGATCTGATCTGCCTTCACGAGTCCGTACCGTCCTGTGCTGCCGACTCACCCACCGAAGCGCTTCGAGATGCCCTAACAGAATTGCGCAGACGAACATGGGCAATTGCGATCACGATCACAGCAATCAAAGCTGCCGCTGCCACGATTCCGATCACCACCCAGATAAAGGTGGGCATTCCACTGTGATCGCTCGAAGCAGGAACAGCCTGAGACTCCTCACTGGCCTGAGTGCTATCGCTGGAAGCCATCGTCGCATTGAAAGCTGTATCAACATCGGCATCAGATCCCACAGCGAAACGCAAGATGGCATCTGTATCGAGATCGTTACCTTGACGATCCTTCGCACTAAAACCCACCTTGACCAGGTAGATTCCCGGCTGCGTAAAGACCCAATTGGCATGGGTGTGGGTATTGACTTCAATCCAGGTGCTTTGAGGTAGTGTTTCATAGGTTGAATACAGTTTTTGTGGCTCACCAAAATTGCCAGACTGCAAATAGACAACCATATTTCCTGGACCGTTAACCTCTTTCAAGGTCATCGTTGCTCCCAAATCAACGCGCTCAAGAACTTGAGGTTCTTGAGTATTCCATCCAGCCCAGATAACAGAAGCTTTCTGAGCTTGAGGAATGACATAGACATCACTACCTGGCTGAGCCCCTAAGAAGGAATAGGCTGGATCATCGGGGACAGTCAATTTGGCCTCATCGTTGACCTTGATGACGACATCGGAAGGATCTCGCCAATAGCGGGGAATCGAGGTGTCATCGTGAATCTTGATCGCCCATTCCCCTGTTCCTAAAGTGGGGCCGAAGTCGATATGTCCTTCATCGAGAACGACTCGTCCATCAACAAATTGCTGATTGGAATCGATTACCTGGTTGAGTCCACCCGTCCCCTCGTCTGCTATTGATAGAGAGGGAATAAAGTTGCCTGCGGCGACTGTCACAGCACAGACCAATCCGATAAGACGCGAACGAGCTCTCGACATAGCAGTACCTTTCAGATCTGTCGTCATCAATCGAGACTTCATCCCTGACCTCCTAAACAGGTCAGAAGAGAATCAGCATTAAATTTCATGAAATCTATATATGTTTTCACTTCAGGGGTGAAGGAATCACCTAAAATCGTACAGACTTTGATGTTTTCATCATGAGCCACTTCCACGAGAGCTGATGAACGCTGGACGAGATTGGGTTCGAGAAAAACCGCTGGAACTTCTAAATTACGGATCGTTTCACTCAAACGCTTTCTTTCAGCTAATGACGGCTCAATCGCAGGATTAGGAGTCAGGAATCCAGCAATTCTCATTCCATAAGCGTCTGCAAGATAGGCGAATGAATCATGGGTGGTAATCAAAGTGCGTTTAGAGACAGGAATTTTCTCGATCGTTGAACGCATATAGCGATCGAGTTCGTCCAATTGCGCTAGATAATCGGTGGCGTTACGCGTATAGTCCGCGGCATGAGCGGGATCCCTCTTGATGAGGGTATCTCTGATGATCTGGACATAGGATTCAGCATTGTGGACGTTATGCCACAGATGAGGATCGATTTCTCCGTGGACATGTTTACCCAAGACCGCTTGGGGAAGCTGATAGATTGCATCTCCGCCACGTCCGAGGAAACGATAACGCGGATCCCCAGGAATTTCGTGGAGAGCAACGTTGGGAACCGAGATGACAACTTGGTCGAGAGGATAGTAATCACGGCTCGCTTTATCCTGGCTGTTGCCAGGATCGGAATCGTGAAGCAATTTCAACGTTCCGTCCGCTAGATCAACACTGATATCAGCATGTCCAGAATCGAGAACAGTAGCTCCCTCTTTACCGGGAATAGAATAGGGATCCACACCGACAGCAAAGGTGACTTCTGATGAGGCGACAGGAGTTGAGGGTTGATTTTTCTCTGGACGTACTGAGGCTTTCAAACCCAAGTGGTAAATTCCGGGCGCGCTAAAGGCCCAACTCAGATGGGTGTGAGCATCTGGAGGGAGAATGATCGAATCTTCGCTGTCTCCTCTCACCCCGTCAGTGGTATTGAAATATTGTTCAATATCCCCAAAGCTACCTGTCAGATAAGCGTAGATATCTCCAGGACCATCGAATGTGGACGCGTTGAGTTCAACTTCTGAGGAGCGTTTATATCCCGATTGGATAGCGTTTTCAGAACGCATCCCTAACCAGATCGTATCGAGGGAGGCATTTTCTACAAGGGGGATTATTTCCGCCGCATATTTAACTGCTTCTTCAGCTAAGGCGATATTGTCAGCATTCTTGGGAAGGTTGTTGTCGATAGCCGAGACGATACGTCGTTCTTCTAACATCAAATAGTTAGTGAAAGCGATATCGGCATAGACGATTTCTCGCACATTGCGCAGAGAAGGTTCATAGGAGTGAGGATCGCCACCTTCGGGAACAACCGATGTGACATCGACATATTCCTTGCCCACATTGGCGACCAAATCCGCCAAGATACCCGTCGTGGTGACAACATGAATCTTTCCGTCATCAGGGTGTAAACCCCGCTGCACGCTACATGAACTACACATGAGGGCGCAGAGCAATATCGCTATTACGCGTTTCCAACCCAGATGCATGGATCCCTTTCAAACGATTGTCGATGCGCTCACGGAGGAACGATCGCAAGCCAATACCCCCATAGTTTAACGATAACGACTCTCAATTGCACATTGGTAAATACGCAACGCTCATAGCGAAATAGCCATAGACAAGGCAAATCGCTATCAATCACCTCTCCGCATATTTCCGATAACCCTGAAAAGAGTAGAGTAGATATTCAGCATTTTTCTCTCACAGATGGGTAACAGGTGAGCACAGCAGATAGCGATATGAGCACAGAAGCGCTCTACGAACGCGAACGCGCCATCGAGCAGGAGCACATCGATAAGGTCTACATCCACCTTGCTAAAGCCACTCATAGCGCTCGCAACGTCGAAGCCGAATCGCGAGCTCGTTTTCACAGCGATCGCGATGATTGGCTACGCGAAGAGTCGGGGACTGCCCTTTTTGAGCGGGATGCTTTCGCATATCAGGCGGCGAAACGTCTGGCTTTCCTCGATGCCCAACATGAAGGATTGGTCTTTGGGCGATTGGATTTCACCGAAGCGGACGATACTCGTTATATCGGACGTTTAGGATTGCGCGACGATGACTACGAACCCCTCGTCATCGACTGGAGAGCTCCTGCAGCAGAAGCTTTCTATCGGGCAACCTCTGCTCAACCCATGGGAGTGGTCAGGCGACGAGTATTGCGCTGTCGAGATGATCGCGTCATCGGAATTGAAGACGATCTTCTCGATGCTGACGCGACGAGAGCACAACAATTGCCCATCATCGGTGAAGGAGCTCTCATCGCTGCCTTAAGCCGATCCCGCACCTCGCAGATGCGCGATATTGTCGCCACCATTCAGGCAGAACAAGACGAGGCGATCCGCGCCCCTTTCCCCGGCGTCACCATCATCTCTGGAGGTCCTGGAACGGGAAAGACAGTCGTTGCCCTCCATCGAGCTGCCTATCTGCTCTATACCCACCGTCAAAGACTGCGTCAATCGGATGTCTTGGTCACAGGACCGACAGATCTGTTCATGAGCTATATCGAACGCGTTCTTCCTGGTCTAGGAGAGGAATCTGTGTGGCTCAAATCCATCGGCGCTATCGCGCACGATGTCTTAGGTTTTTCCTCCCAGCGACCGGAGAGCCGCGATGCGGCGATGGTTAAAGGGTCTTTACGTATGTTGCCCGTCTTAAAACGCCTCGTCAGCGAACCATTGACGACCTGCGATATCCTGCGCATCAGCGTCAAAGGAGAAGTTTTAACTCTAAAAGGCGATGAATTAACAGCGATCCGTCGCAGAATTTTAACCTCCCATAAATCGAATGAGGCTCTACCAGCCGTCCATAAGGCTCTCCTCGATGCGTTATGGGAAAAATTGCCTGTCGATATCGCTGCTGTCCTCGATCTCGATCGTGAGGTCTTTGACGATATCGTCACCTCTCAAGCCTCCTGGCGGATGTTCTGCCAGGCATGGTGGCCCATACTGCAGAGCGAACAATTGCTCGCTCGTCTCGCAGATCCTGAGATCCTTCACAAAGTCGCAGCCTCAAATCTGAGCGAAAGAGATCAGCAGATCCTCATCGAAAGCCTCGCTCATGCACGTGGCTATATGCCCGATTCTGGTCTTGACCATCCCGATTGGTCTATCGCCGATATCGCTCTCTTAGACGAACTCGCCTCCATAATCGGCACTCCCCCGTCCAACGAGGAAGACCCAACTCTTTTCCTCACCGAATATTCTCCTGTGGAAGAAATCGTCACTCTGGCCGATAAATTGACCTTCAAACGAGAAATAGACGACGAACCGATCAGCACCTATTCCCATATCATCGTCGATGAATCTCAAGATCTTTCTCCCATGCAGTGGAGAATGATGCGCAGACGAGGACCTCAAGCCTCATGGACATTGGTCGGAGATCTGGCTCAATCCTCCTATCCCAATCCCCGCGAGACCTCTCAGGCGCTGCGCGAGCTGGTGGGCCGTGGAGAATGCCGTACCTTCACATTGACGAAGAATTATCGTTCTCCTCAAGAGGTGATGGATTTAGCTACCCGCGTCATCGTGCACGCCGGAGTCGAAGCACATATCCCCGATCCCGTTCGTATAACAGGTCATCATCCTCAATGTCTTGTCTGCGACCAATCGATGCTGCATCGTGTTCTCACAAAGACTGTCAATACATTGGCGACACAGGTGGAGGGAACGATCGCGATCATCACTCCTGAGGGACGTTACAGATCTATCCGCGACAGCGTGGCGACGATGGCTCTCGATCACCGTATCAGTCAACGTCTATGGACGCTCACCGCTCTTCAATCCAAAGGCTTGGAATACGATGCGGCAATCGTGATTTCACCCGATGAGATCGTCGCGGAAACACCGGGAGGGATTCGTGCTCTCTATGTGGCTCTCACCCGCCCGACTCAGCGACTGGTGACCATCGATATCGATGGTGATGGTCAATGGAGAAACGGCATATCCCTATCGGGTCAGTAGGCGATCAACGCCACATAGTGACTGTGCAAGATCTCAGTTATCGCGTTTGCGAGCCTCATCGATCAATAGAATGGCGATCCCGTCTCTAACGGGATATGCCAATGAACAATGGGTATTCACGCAGACCAATTCCTTGGCTTCATAATCGATAGCGAAGTCGTTATGGCACGATGGACAGGCGGCGATATCGAGGAATTCGCGGCTGAGTCCAAGTTCATCACACATGCTTGTCATCGTTCCTCCTCGGAGATAAGAGCGGGAATGAGATGGTCAAGATAGCGGCGAGTCATCTCAGGCCCGTCTACCTGATAGGTGGAGATCCCCGTGCGTTTCAC
>JAEZYG010000036.1 GCA_023419175.1 Actinomycetes bacterium | reverse complement strand
GTGAAACGGTGGTGTAAGAGACCACCGCGTATCCGGTGACGGATACGGCACGGTAAACCCCACCGGGAGCAAGACCAAGAGGATCGAAAGATCTGCGACAGCATTTGAGGGCTGCTCGTCCGAGCTGTCGGGTGGGTCGCATCTTCGTGGCTCAAGCTGCGAAGGGAGGTTGTCGGTAACGGCGATCACAGATGGATGATTACCCTCTGATTTTCAGAGACAGAATCCGGCTCATAGGCCGACTCGTCTTTCTTTTTCTCCCCATTATTCAAATAGGGATATGGGAAGAATTTTGAGAATGCTTTTCTCTAGACGGTTTGAATGACAGCCCTCCAGATCGCTAGGCTGATATCGATAATCGCCTCTTGAGATTCAGACACTTGGGGAAGGTTCGCCTGAATCGAAAGGAGATGCGATGAATGTGCAGACGAGCGGGGTAATCTTTGTTCACTCCTCGTCCGCTGCTCTGTGCCCGCACGTAGAGTGGTCGGTCGAATCCGTTCTGGGTCATTCGCTTACCTTCGATTGGCAAAATCAACCGGCAGAGCCAGGAACATGGCGCTGTGAGGTGACTTGGCGAGGTCCTGTCGGTTTATCGGCTGCTTTAACCAGCGCTCTTCGAGCTTGTCAAAAGATACGTTTTGAAGTCACCGAGGATTCCTCTACTCAAGCAGGTGGACAGCGCTACGCCTTTACTCCATCTTTGGGGATTTTCCATGCCACCACCGATGAGGTGGGCAATATTACAGTGGGAGAACAGCGTTTACGCGAAGCGATGAGGATAGCGAGCGAGCACTCCAAAGATTTATCGGATCTCTTAGATGACCTTCTCGGTCAGCCTTGGGATGATGAATTGGAAGCCTTCCGCTATTGTGACGCCCCTGTCCGCTGGCTGCATACGGGATCCTAATGATGAGGGGACGTCACGTATCGAGTTGAGTCCCCTTATAGAGCCATCAGTTGACGTTATCGTTCGTGATCGCCACGGCGACATTATGTCCGCCAAAACCGAAGGAATTATTCAAGGCCGCTAACCTTCCCTCTCGTTTCAAAGGGTGCGGACGGTGAGCTGCGATATGGATCGGTAAATCTTCAGGGTCATCCAGATTGATCGTCGGCGGGACAGTACGCTCATTGAGAGCGAAAATCGTCGCCAAAGTCTCCAAAGCTCCTGCAGCTCCTAAAAGGTGACCTGTCATCGATTTTGTACTGGTGACAAGGACATGATCGACAGATGACCCAAGAGCCCTCGCGATGGAATTGGCTTCCGTGATATCTCCTTGAGGAGTTGATGTACCGTGAGCGTTCACATGGTAGAGATCGCTAGGGGAGAGGTGAGCTTGTTCTAAAGCTTTTACCATAGCCGAATACTGTCCTTCACCGCTGGGATCAGGCTGAACGAGATCGTGGGCATCTGCACTCATGCCGTAGCCAGCCAAGGTGGCGTAGATTCGCGCTTTACGAGATTGAGCGTGTTCATAGGATTCGATGACCAGACAGGCTGCTCCTTCGCCCATGACAAATCCATCTCGTCTACGATCCCATGGACGCGATGCCTGCTCGGGGGCGTCATTGCGTTTCGATAGCGCTTGCATCTGGGCAAAAGAGTTCACCGGCATAGGATGAATTGTTGATTCTGAACCTCCGACGATGACCACATCGGCATGTCCAGAAGAGATCATCTGCATTCCCCAAGCGATTGCTTCATTGGATGATGCGCATGCTGAAACTGGGGCATGGACGCCTGCCCGTGCGGAGACCATCAAACCGACGTGAGCAGCTGGAGCATTCGCCATGAGCATGGGAATCGTAAAGGGACTTAGACGACGAGCTCCCTTATCGCGTTGATTATCCCACTGATCCAAGGTGGTGATGAGGCCACCGATTCCAGTTCCGATACATACACCAAGGCGTTCAGTATCGACCTGAGTGTCAGCTTCCAGATCGAAACCGGCATGTTCCCATGCTTGACGGGCAGCGACGAGAGCTAATTGAGATACCCGATCCATTCGGCGTGCTTGAACGCGAGGAATCCACTGGCTGATATCGCTATGAATCTGCGCGGCGATACGAACTGGAAGATCGTGTGCCCATTCATAGTCGAGAGTGGTGACGCCGCTGCGTCCAGCAAGCATCGCTTCCCACATGCTTTGGGCGTTATCTCCGAGGGGATTGATCGTTCCGTAGCCGGTGACAACTACTGTTTTCATCGAGTTCATCCTTAAAAAGAGCGCACAACAATCAGGCGATGGCGCCACATAGTCTGTAGGGAGCCCGCATATCTCGGATAGGGGATCAAGATATGCGGGCTGGGGGAGGAAGAAAGCTCAGTTCTTCTGTGCGTTTTCGATATAGGAAACGGCATCGCCGACGGTGCGCAGATTCTTTGCATCCTCGTCGGGGATAGACACCTCAAAGGCTTCTTCGCAGGCGTAGATGATCTCCACCATGCTCAAAGAATCGACATCGAGATCGTCTACAAAATTCTTATCCACAGTGACCTCTGCGGGGTCAACTCCGGCGACATCGTTGACGATATCGGCGAGTTGAGCAGTGATATCTGCAGTAGATGCCATCTGTTTTCTCCTAACTTTCAGATTCTTATATTCAAGACTATGGCAAGACGATGACTTGTCCTGCAAATACCAAACCGGCGCCAAAACCTATGATGAGGGCTAGATCTCCCGATGACGCCTGTCCAGATGAGAGCATTGACTCCATCGCAAGCGGGATAGAGGCAGCGGAGGTATTGCCCATATAGGCGATATCCCTGCTGACTTGCACACTATCGGGCAGATTCAATCTGCGAAGCATCGCATCGATGATACGATCATTTGCTTGATGGGGGATGAAAGCATCCAGATCGGCAGGTTGAATGCCGGCAGCTTCGACTGCTCGAACGGCTGCGGTAGCGATATCGGTAATTGCCCACTTGAAGACTTTATTGCCCTCCATGTGGATGACGGGATAGCTACCCTGGTCGATACTGTCATCCCAATTATCGATAGTGATAACTTCGCTTAGATCTCCTCGAGATCCCCATATGACCGGTCCGATACCTGGAGTCGCGCTTGGGCCGATGACGACAGCTCCCGCTCCATCTCCGAAAAGGAAAGCTGTGGAGCGATCACTCATATCGGTGATCTGGCTGAGCACTTCCACACCGACGACAAGAACATGATGGGCAGAACCCGTACGTATCATGGAATCGGCTAGAGAAGTGGCGTAGCAAAAACCTGCACATGCAGCGCTGATATCTAAAGCGGCTGGATGGACTAAACCGAGACGATCGGCGAGGACAGCAGCTAACGAGGGAGTCAGACGCTTATTGGACAGTGTTGCGACAATGACAGCATCGATCTTGGATGGACTCACCGTGCTGGAGTCGATCGCCTGCCGTGCGGCATCGTAGGCAAGAGAGAGGGCGTCTTGAGAGTCGTCGATCCAGCGGCGCTCGATGATGCCTGTTCTCTGGCGTATCCACTCGTCTGAGGAATCGATCATGGTGCACATATCGGCATTGGTGACGATGCGATGTCCTCGGGCAGCACCAATCCCCATGAATCTGGAATAGGGAGATCCTTGTGAACAGCTAATCATCATCTATATGCTCACACGTGACTATGGCGATCGATGAAGGAGCGAGCTTCATCGATCTGATCGACAGAATTCAGATTAAAAAGTTCTACGCCTGGACAATTTCGTTTCGCAATACCTGTCAACGTTCCAGATGGTGTGAGCTCAAGCAGACCGGTGATCTGGTGGCTTCTCATCGTTTCCATACACAGATCCCAGCGGACGGGACGAGCCACCTGGTCAATCAGGCGTTTTACGTATTCGTCGCCTGAGCTAACCACCGATCCATCGCGGTTGGATAACAAGACGGTACGCGGTGAGTTTAGGACAGATGTAGACGCCGCCTCGCGCAGGTCATCTACTGCACTAGCCATATGATGAGAGTGGAAAGCTCCCGCCACGCTCAGCGGGATCGCACGAGTGCGCTTCGGTAGATGGCGGGTGAGTTCGTCCAACTGGGCGAGTGTTCCAGCGGCGACCATCTGTCCTGTGCCGTTGTAATTGGCGCAGGTGAGTCCGCACGTTTCGATAGCGGCGATCACCTCGTCCATATCACCACCGAGAAGGGCTGTCATTCCAGTATCGGTGATCGCAGAGGCATGAGCCATCGCTCGTCCACGGATAGTTACGAGACGCATAGCTTCTGCTTCGGTGAGGACGGAGGAAATGGCCGCTGCAGCAAATTCTCCTACTGAGTGACCCGCAACGATTGTTGAGGGAGGAAGATCGACCTCAAGAGCGTTGAAAGTCACAAGAGCGGCAGAGACGAGTAGGGGTTGAGCAATCGCGGTATCTCGAATGGTCTGTTCATCGGCGTCGCTACCCAAAGCGATCAGATCTTCACCGACGATGGCGCTCATCTTCTCCAAGGTTGAACGCACATTTTCCAACGAACACCAGGGGGCAAGGAATCCTGGTTTTTGGGCACCTTGGCCTGGGGCAACGATTGCTAACACATGTCCATCATGGCTCTTAATGGATGAATGCACAAAGGTGGAATAGATGAAATAAAGAGAAGGTTTTTAGAGGGTATCTCTAAAATCTCTAGTCTTATTCTTCTAAATTTTGGCGAAATGATGCATTGTTTTAGTGAGGACTGCTAAAAGATTTAGTGATCGTGAAGGCGTCCAAGTGTGAGGGCGATACGCAGAAGATAGGCCTGGCGAGCATCAGAAGCCAGATAGCCTGTGATATCGCAGATCTTTTTCAAGCGATAGCGGACGGTATTGGGGTGGACATAGAGTGCGCGAGCCGTCGCTTCAATGGAGCAGGAATGATCGAGAAATGAGCCGAGAGTCTCTATCAGATCTGTTGCGGTGTTCAGGGGAGTCCAAATGGTTTCAATTGCCTGCCTATGAGCCTGCTTATCTCCAGCGATGATGCGCTCTGGTAGCAAATCATCTGCTAAGACGAGTTGAGGCGCTTGATTCCAACTATGGACAACTTTCGCTGCATTCAATGCTGCGTGGACTGATAGACCTATGGATTCCATCTGCTCGACGATAGAACCGATAATGACGCGAGCCTGGGGGAGGAAATCGCGAATGGGTGCTAACCAGTGAAGAGATGAAAAGTCCTCATTAAGGTCAGGCCCCGATATTAAGCAGATCAGATGGGATCCGTGGGATGCGATCATGATCGACATTCCGCGAGCTTCTATCTCATTTCGTAGATTGCGATCATCAAATTCTGTCTCCAAGTTGGCGACGATAGCGCAGACAGGCTGGTTGGTATTCCATCCAAGAGTGGCAGCCCTGGATAAGATATCGTCCTTGTCGTCATCGCTGATGATGGCATTGATGATTAAGGCTTCCATCTTCTCATCCCAGCTCACGCGCGATTCGGCTGTCCCCGCATAGATTTCGGCAGAAGCAAATGCCACTTCACGAGAAAAGTGGAGGATGGACAAGTGGACATCGGAAAGATCGTCGTCCACGACTTTTTCGATATGGGATTCCAAGACGTCTGTGGTCGTGCGAATGAGATCGACGGTTTGTCTCAATGTAATCGATCGGGTCAAGGAACGCGGCGATTCGGTAAAGATCGAGTGAGGAGTGATATCGGTATCTTCCTCTCCTGTAAACCAGCGAATGAAAATCGAAATACCGTTGGTGACCACGATGGTGATCCATGAGCGCTCCTGAGCTCCGAGAAGGCGATACCACGGATGCTGCTTTTCAATTTCGGCAACCGCTGCCGTAGCGAGTTGTCCGCGCATCGCTTTAAATCGTGCACCGATGTGGTGGCGTTGTTCGCGTGTCAAAGTCATAAGTGCACCGACTTTCAGGATGGATTAGCGCTTAATACGGGCGTTGCCCTCCCAGACAGCCCAGACCTGTTCTTCATCGGCTAGCGCGGCGTAATCGGTTGTCAAGGTTGTGGTAAGAGCGCCACATGCCCAACCGAAGTGTAGACAATCTTCGGCAGACCATCCCTTTAACAGGCCGTAGAGAATTCCGCCGACGGTGGCATCTCCACCACCGATACGATCGAGTACACCGATATCGCGTGGTTCAACGATATGGAATTGTCCATCAGACCACAGAATCGCTCCCCACAGGTGATGGTTGGCATTCACTACTTGACGCAATGTGGTGGCGAAGAGTTCGACATTGGGGAATCGCTCATGAGCGGTAGTGATCATCGTCTTGAAGCTATCGATCTTGGAGGTGATGTTCTTACCTCCAGCGTCAGGTCCTTCGAGTCCGAGAGCTAATTGGAAATCCTCTTCATTGCCGATCAGGATGGAGCATTGTTCGGCGATTTTAGTGAATCCTGCTCGTAATTCTTCGCTGCGTCCAGCCCAGAAGGAAGCTCGATAGTTCAGGTCAAAGCTGATTTTGGCTCCGCACTCATTCGCCTTTTTGGCGATGGCTAGACAGAATTCCAAGGTCGATTCAGAAAGAGCGGCGATCAGTCCAGACATGTGGACGATCTTGGCTCCCTCATAGTCAAAGAGAC
The DNA here is from genome assembly GCA_023419175.1 of Actinomycetes bacterium. GTDB lineage: Bacteria > Actinomycetota > Actinomycetes > Propionibacteriales > Propionibacteriaceae > Brooklawnia. The sequence continues at coordinate 7,483 of JAEZYG010000036.1, read as the reverse complement.
GGTCGAGATCGAAATCATCCACATTGAGTTGAAGTCCCACTTCACCACTGCGGTCATTCCAGACTCGAGCACCGCGATTGCCATATCCAGAGTCAGCGATGTTGATCTGGTGGCGATGACCCCACGGACCTCCTTGAGAAAGCTCAGGGCCTTCTACGTCCATGAAACGAGAGGCGAGGTTGGAGCGGATCATGTGGGAGATGGGGCTGTTGGCGACGAAATTAGTCAAGATCTTGACGGGCTGTCCGAGGTAGCTTGAGACCGTCCCCACATTTGATTCTGCCGAGGTGACCTGCATTGTGAAGCGTTGAGAGGTGTGGACGGGTTGGGCATCTTCGGGGCAAATACGGATCCCCATACTTGTCGGGATGACCAAGGACCACTTTGCGTCTTCGCGCAGTTTCATCGGGTTGCCTTCCGTGTTGCCTCTGGATTATTCCAGGCTAGCGATGAGAAGAAAATATGACGCAGTTGTGCAACAAAGTTGCTCAACTTGTTGCCGTAATTGCCAATTTTCGCCTCCGGTCTGACAAATATGTTGATTTCGAGGAACATAGAACTAGCACTCGGCGTTGTAGCGTCGAAACCCTTTGAGAAATGAAAGGAATGCAGCGTGATTCCTCGCGAGCAGCCAGGCCCTTTGCTCAACGGTCTGCCGACTAATCTTCCTGATACAGATCCCGATGAGACCAATGAGTGGCTTGAATCCCTCGATGGCTTGATCGAATCTCAGGGACGCAACCGCGCTCGTTACGTCATGCTCAAGATGAACGAGCACGCACGCGACAAGCAGGTAGGTGTTCCTTCCCTCGTCTCCACCGACTATGTCAACACCATTCCGCGCGACAAAGAAGTCGCCTATCCTGGTGATCCCGATATTGAGCAGCAGATCCGCCATATGTTGCGCTGGAATGCCGCTATCCAAGTGCATCGTCAGCAGCGTCCAGGTGTGGGTGTTGGCGGACATATCTCCTCCTACGCCTCCGCAGCCACTTTGTACGAAGTGGGCTTGATGCATTTTTGGAAGGGGAAAGATCATCCCGACGGAGGCGATCAGATCTTCTTCCAAGGACATGCTTCGCCGGGTATGTATGCTCGCGCCTTTTTAGAAGGGCGTCTCAGCCAAGACGATATGGATGGATTCCGTCAGGAATATTCCCGTCCTAAAGGCGGACGTGGTTTGCCAAGCTATCCTCATCCGCGCCGCATGAGTGATTTTTGGGAATTCCCCACAGTCTCGATGGGAATTGGGCCGCTCAATGCGATTCATCAGGCGTCGTTCAATAAATACCTGGAAAATCGCGGTATCAAGGATACGAGTAAGCAAAATGTGTGGGCATTCCTCGGTGACGGCGAGATGGATGAGCCCGAAGCCCGTGGCGCATTGCAACTCGCTGCCAACGAGAATCTGGATAATCTCGTCTTCGTCGTCAACTGCAATCTGCAGCGTCTCGACGGCCCAGTGCGTGGTAACGGCAAGATTATTCAGGAATTGGAAGCTTTCTTCCGAGGTGCTGGCTGGAATGTCATCAAGGTGATCTGGGGATCCAACTGGGATTCCTTGCTCGATAACGACTCTGAAGGCGCCTTGGTCAATTTGATGAATAGCATCCGAGACGGTGACTATCAGACCTTCAAAGCCAACGATGGAGCCTATGTTCGCCAGCATTTCTTTGGGAAAGATGAGCGGACGGCTGCCATGGTCGCTGATTGGAGCGATGATGAGATCTGGGCTTTGCGTCGTGGCGGTTTGGACTATGTGAAGATCTACAACGCCTATAAGGCAGCGAGCGAATTCACCGGTGGGCCGACTGTTATCCTTGCTCATACGATCAAGGGTTATTTCCTCGGATCTCATTTTGCTGGACGCAATGCAACCCACCAGATGAAGAAATTGGCTATCGATGATCTCAAGGGATTGCGAGATCGTTGCGAAATTCCGATTCCCGATGAAGTGCTGGAAGCTAATCCCTATGAGCCTCCCTATTACCATCCTGGTTCGGATTCGCCGGCGATTAAATATCTCATGGAACGCCGCCGCGAATTGGGAGGTTTCATTCCTGAACGTCGCGGTTCGTCTGGAAAGAAATTGCAATTGCCGGACGACAAGGTCTACAAGGCGGCGCGTAAGGGATCGGGTAACCAGAAGGTCGCCTCGACGATGGCTTTCGTGCGCATCATGAAAGATCTTCTGCGCGACCGTAATTTCGCTCCCTTCGTGGTTCCCATCATTCCGGACGAAGCGCGTACTTTCGGTATGGACTCCTTCTTCCCGACGATCAAGATCTATAACCCCAATGGACAGCAGTATCTGCCGGTGGATCATGATCTTATGCTGAGCTATCGCGAAGCTACGAACGGGCAGATCCTCCACGTGGGTATTAACGAGGCTGGCGCGACGGCAGCTTTCACCGCAGCTGGTACCAGCTATGCCACTCATGGACAGCCGATGGTGCCGATCTACATCTTCTATTCGATGTTCGGCTATCAGCGCACAGGCGATATGATCTGGGCGGCGGCTGACCAGTTGGCTCGTGGTTTCTATATCGGTGCGACCGCTGGTAAGACCACGCTGACAGGCGAGGGTACCCAGCATATGGACGGTCATTCCCACATGCTGACCCTGACCAATGATGGGGTTATCAGCTACGACCCTGCGTACGGCTACGAGATCAGCTATATCATTCAAGACGGTCTGCGTCGTATGTATGGGGATAATCCCGAAGATATCTCGTATTATCTGACGGTCTATAACGAACCGATGGTTCAGCCGGCACAGCCTGAAAATGTCGATGTAGAAGGAATCTTGAAGGGTATCCATCTCATTGCAGATAGCAGTGCTGAGGCGGGGGCTGATGTCAAACGCGTTCAGTTGATGGCTTCTGGCGTCGCGGTTCAGTGGGCTTTGGAAGCTCGCGATCTATTGCGTAATGATTTCGGAATCTATGCGGACGTGTGGAGTGTGACCAGTTGGAATGAGCTCTACCGTGACGGCGTTCGCTGTGACCGTGAAGCCTATCTCCATCCTGAAAAGGAAGCTGAACAGGCATATCTGACCAAGAAGCTGGCTGGACGCCAAGGTCCTGCCATCGCTGTTAGCGATTTCATGAGAGCTGTGCAAGACCAGGTGCGTCAGTGGGTTCCCACCGACTATTACACTTTGGGAGCGGACGGATTTGGTTTCTCTGATACCCGTCAGGCAGCTCGTCGCCATCTCAAAATTGATGGACCGTCCATTGTCGTGCGAGCCCTGCAGGCATTGGCGGATCGCGGGGAGATCGGTCGCGATGCTGTGGTCAAGGCGATGGAGAAATATCGTCTCGATGATGTGAATGCCGGTTCGTCCGGTGAAGTTGGTGGCGACGCCTAAGATCGCTGCGAATCTGAAAAAGGCCGGTGCTTTTGCTCTTTTAGCTATCGCATCGGCCTTTATTCTGGCAATCTTAGAGGTGACACCTTCGTGGTGAGAATGACAAAGGTAAGGGAGGAACAGTGGCCGCGGCTAGTCCGTCTGGATCGACTCATTCCGGTGTCGATCTGCTTGGCTTGTCTGAAGGGCAGGTCGTTCAAGAGCTTGGCTGGGACGAGGATGTTGATGAGGATCTGCGCAGCGACATGATGGATGTCATCGATGCCGATCTTCTCGATGAGGATGCCCTTGAAGCTGTCGATGTGGTGATCTTGTGGCAGCGCGATGATAGCGATGTTGCTGATGGGCTTGTTGATGCCCTGCGCGATCTGTCAGATTCGGGATATATCTGGATGTTGACACCAAAGATTGGTCGTGAAGGTTATGTCGATCCTGTCGATATAGATGAGGGGACGAAGACGGCTGGATTGATCCTGACGTCTCGGGCGAATGTAAGTCCAGATTGGCAGGCAACGAAGATCGTCCGACCCAAGGGTGCGCGACGATGAATGAACGGCGGGAGTGAGGTAGCCCGCCGTTTTTTCTGCCTTTCAAACCTCGCTCTCAAGGAATTTTCCAAAGTTGAGTCAAATGGGCTCAACTTTGGAATAAAGCTCTCTATCTCTGCGTTGAGATGGTGTAAGCGCCACAGGGGCGCATTGATGAGTGGAGGTTAGGATGACTACCTACAACCCTTTCCGCGAGATGGATCGTGTTTTTGCTCAGATGGCTCGCTCTGCAGCTTCTGAAGCCCGCAGCATGCCGATGGATCTCTATCGTGATGGGGATCGCTTCATTGTCAAAATTGATCTTCCAGGTGTGGAGGCTGAGAGTATCGATATCGATATTGACGATCGCACTTTGAGCGTGAGAGCGGAACGCAAGCAAAGTGGCTTCACTACTGAGAGCGATAAAAACCATTGGGTGAGCAAGGAACGTTCCTACGGTTCTTATGCTCGTCAGTTGACCTTAGGGCCGGGGTTGAATCTTGCTGATGTGAGTGCCGATTACACCGACGGGGTATTGACCTTGACCATTCCAGTGGCGGAGGAAGCCAAGCCGCGTAAGGTGAAGGTTCATCACGTGCAATCTCATCGCGAAGTAGAGCAGGGGTGAAAAAAGAGGGGCAGGTATCTGCCCCTTTTTCATTCTGGGAGAATTTCGAGTATAGTAATCCGAGCCCGGGCGCATAGCTCAGTTGGTTAGAGCATCTGCCTTACAAGCAGAGGGTCGGCGGTTCGAGTCCGTCTGCGCCCACCGTTGCAATTTTTCCTCGCCTTATCTGGTATCACGCGGGTCGATGTGCATTCTCATCATCAGAGCGAGACTATAGGGATATGTCTAGTCAACATTCGTCGCGTCCTGATAGCCCTGTGGCTGCAGCGATTATTACCTATTGTCCTGGAGTCGTGCTGTGTTTGCTTGCAGCCGCTATTTCTTTTGGGATCAGTCAGTTTGTTCCTTCACTTTCAGCTCTCGTGGTTGCGATCATCCTCGGTATTGTCGTGACGAATGCGATCAATCTTCCCGCCAGTTTTGCTGCTGGTATCGATTTTTCTGCCAAGAAATTACTGCGAGTAGGCATTGTATTTTTAGGGCTTCAGCTTGTCCTTTCCGATATTGCGGCTTTGGGGATTCCCATGTTGCTCACAGTCATCGTGATTGTCGCCGGCGGTCTATTAGGGACGGTATTTATAGGACGGTTGTTGAAGATCTCTTCGACATTGACCCTATTGATCGCGTGCGGTTTTTCTATCTGCGGCGCTGCTGCGGTTGCAGGAGCATCTGGAGTGGTCGATCCCGATGGTGAGGCGGAAGAAGATACGGTGACCGCTGTCGCTTTGGTGGTGATTTTCGGTACGTTGATGATCGCTCTTATGCCATTGTTGGTTTCTCTTTTAGGGATGGATGATCACAGCGGTGGAATGTGGGTTGGCGGGTCGGTTCACGAAATCGCTCAGGTGGTTGTTGCAGGAGGGATCATTTCCTCTTCAGCCTTGACGGTGGCTGTCATCGTGAAATTGGCTCGCGTCTTGCTCTTAGCTCCTGTGGTTGCAGGTTTGAGTATTCGTCAGCGTCGTCTATTGAAAAAGCAAGGTCAAGGTGGGGCAGAGATGACGTTGCCTCCCATCGTTCCTCTCTTCGTCGTTGGATTTTTGCTGATGGTGCTCATTCGCTCCTTTGTGCCAGTTCCCGTCCCTGTGCTGACGGTGGGAAAGATTGCTCAGACAGCTCTGTTGTCTGCAGCGATGTTCGGTCTTGGGTGTGGCGTGAAGGTACGCAAGCTCATCCATGTGGGGTTGAAGCCTTTTGTCTTGGCGGCATTGTCGACGATAGGGGTGACGTTGATTGCCTATATAGGTGTGTTGCTTTCCGCATAGACGGTGATTTGCCCCATCGGTATGAAATGTGTAGAGTCATACAAGCCGATAGGGCATGCGGATGTAGCTCAATGGTAGAGCCCCAGTCTTCCAAACTGGCTACGCGGGTTCGATTCCCGTCATCCGCTCCACTTAGACACTCATTTTGATACAACGCCCGGTGGTGGATCGGGGTGGGTGTTTTCGCTTGATATCACGGGTTTTTGGTTTCTGCTACGGGCTTGATGCCAAGTGAGGCGGTCTCCTAGGTAGCCCCGGTAGCCGATTGTTCCGATTTCTGTGCGGGTTGAGGAATGGGATGGCGCGAGTCGTCCAAAAGTGTGACCTACCGTGAAAAGATGCATACGAGTAGGTTGCTAAGACGATTGTGCTACCCCCTTCAGCCTCCTTGACAGTGATGCCAGTGACAGACGCAGTCCATAGAATGGACGATCGGTAACTTCACTCGCGATCCGTTCTTATCTGTCCATAGCCGTGTAACGGAAGGTGGGAGACTGTTTCAGAAGGATCCGCACACGCGGATACACCGCCATGAGCCGCATCGCGCCGCATTCCGTCACCACCCAACCGCCAGCAGTGGTGGCCAAACAAGAAGGAGTACGAACTGCTAAGCGCATGACCGGTGCTCTGCCGGGGTGTCGTGCCACGTAGCCAATTTAGGAAGTCCGTATCTACCACCTACAAACTGAGACTAGGTGAATCTACCTGGTCTCACTTGACATGGTGTATGTGCTGTGTTTTAATTGCTCGTGGAGCGGTTCGCTGCATAAGTAGTTCGCCGAATCCAAATGAAATATTCATGTCACGTAGCACGTATCAGGTGCTACCTGAACAGAACGGAAGGTTGTTATGTACAGCTTTGATAACGCCACTTACGGCTTTGAAACCGCCAAGGAAATCCTGGGTGTTGGTTCTAATACGATGAGCAAACTCATCGATCTCAATCTCATTTCGGTATTTCCAGATGGCGCTAATCAGCGAAATCAACAGTATTCAGGCTGGGACATCGGATACTTGTCGTCTGCCCGAAACCGTCCCTTGATGGTTGAAGATGGGCAGAAAGCTCTAGTCTGCTCGATGGGTGTTGAAAAACAGAAGGCTCGTCCCTCTCTGTTTTTCGATGCAACATGGGGGAGATGCAAAGATGTCCTTGACGAAGTCAATAGTAACGTTTCTGCTGACACCTGGGAGAAGATAGTTGATGGAACCCTTCGAGTGACGGGACATTGGCGCGTGAGCCAGGAAGACACGGACTTTCTGGTTGCCAATAAATCGATCGTCGTGGCTTCTTACGCTGGTTTTATTCTTGACGGTGGGCATATCGAGGAATGGGTGCCTAATGTGCTCAGCCAGTCTGGTGGGCGCTGCTTCATCGTGAAACCCTTTGACCACCGTGCCTCCTATCAGTACGCGCATAATTATTTGCGGTCTCGTCAAGGACCGATGAATAAAGTCTGGACTTCAGAAGCTCTTCTTGAAGAGGCCTCGCAGGTGAGGTGGTTCTCGCGTGATGGAGAAGCCAATGAGTGAACAGAACCAGGAAGCTGCGGGACAAAGCAATAGCCCCGGTGGTATATCGATGTTTCGCGACATTGACCAATCCGGGACCCTCTGCCACTTAGCATACCATCTTCCAGAGTCAGAAGCGAGCCTGGAGTCTCTGGAGAATTGGTTTTCAACACCGCGGCTACAC
>JAEZYG010000035.1 GCA_023419175.1 Actinomycetes bacterium | reverse complement strand
CCTGCGTCCTGCCGAGAACGAATTGCTGTGGGATTTAGGAGCTGGGGCTGGATCGATCATGATCGAATGGTTACGCGCTGTCGATTCCACGAGGGCTATCGGTATCGAACGTCGTGAGGATCGCCACGCGAATGGTATTGCCAATCTGCAACGGTTCGGTGTGGATGATCGCGCTCAGATCCTTCTCGGCGATGTGCCCGATCTCATCGATGGCCTTGAAGCCCCCCATGCGATTTTCATCGGAGGAGGGTTGAGTTCAGGAGTCTTGGATCGTTGCGCCGAAACCCTTCGTCCAGGTGGACGTTTCGTCGCCCACGGCGTGACGATGGAAGCCGAAGAAGATCTTGTCAAAGCCCATCGTCTGCTAGGTGGAGAGATGACACGGATCTCCATTGAAAATTCCGATCTCATCGGACGATTCCGTGGCTGGAAACCGTTGAGGACTGTCACCTGTTGGGCATGGACGAAAGACCGCTAGTTAATCCCTCTCACAGATCCATAGGTGGGCGCTACCATCAGGGTGGCGCCCCACCTGCGTCTTTACCCGATAGACCTCGGGAATCATCGCGTGGGCGATCACATCATCGGCAGCACCGAAAGCCACCGTCTTTCCCTGATGGAGGACCAATAAACTATCGCAGAAGCGCGCGGCAAGATTCATGTCATGGACGACAACGACCACCGTCGAGCGCAATTTCCTCAATAAGGACAGAACTTTGAGCTGGTGATGGATATCGAGATGATTGGTCGGCTCGTCCAAAATCAAGACAGATCCTTGTTGCACCAATGCTCGAGCGATAGAGACCCGCTGACGTTCCCCTCCCGAAATCTGAGAAAAACGCTTGTCAGCTAGATGATCGACTTCCATCATGCGCATAGCGCTCAGACATAACCGTTCATCGTCATCGCTCAATTTCTTCCACCCAGATAGATAAGGCGAACGCCCCATTCTCACGATCTCATGGCAGCTAAGTGGAAAATCCGAAGCTGACTCTTGTAAAACGACGGCGATATGTCGAGAATTCCAGCGGATATCTTGAGTCCATACGTCGATCTCATCAAGGTAGATATGCCCACGAGAGGGACGTCTGGAATGAAAAATGGAGCGCACAAGAGTGGATTTTCCACTCCCATTAGGACCTAGAATTCCCAAGACGTGGCCAGGAGGAATATCGAACGATACATTATCGACGATACGGCGCTGATCGATATCGATGGTGACATTTTCACAGCGCAGACGAGCCGGACAGATATCAGCCATGATCCACCTGCCGTGAGCGATGAAGAAGAACCAGGAAGAAAGGAGCTCCGATCACAGCCGTGACGATTCCTACAGGTAATTCTTGAGGCTCCATGATGACCCGTGAAATCAGATCAGCTCCCATCATGAAGATCGCACCGATCAACAAACTGATCGGCAAACAGCGACGATGATCAGCTCCCACCAGAAGGCGAGTGATATGAGGAATAACCAAACCGACAAAACCGATCACTCCGCAGACGGCTACGCATACCCCCACCATCGCAGCGCAGACGATAAACATTTTGATACGGAAGCGTTGAATATCCAATCCCAATGAAATCGCCGATTCCTCCCCTCCCAGGAGCAGATTCAACCAGGAAGCTTGGGCGAGGGAATAGATCATTCCTGCCGCTAAAACGATGAGAGGAAGGGGTAACAATTCCCATTTTGCACCTCCGAATCCTCCCAAACTCCAAAAGAGAACTTGCGAAGCCAACTGTGGGTCTGGAGAGGTGAGAACCATCAAGTTATTCAACGCTGAGAGCAAAGCCGAGATCGCCATACCCGTCAAGACGAGAGCTGATGCTGAAATCGTACGTCCACGTCGAGCAATCATCAATACCACCACTAAGGTGACAAGAGCACCGAGGAAAGCGGCGATATTGAGAGCGAATACCCCTCCAATGATCGCTCCAAAACGCATGACGGCAATCGCTCCTGTAGCCGCGCCAGAAGAGACGCCTAGAATCGTGGGGCTGGCAAGCTGATTGCGCAAAAGCGCCTGCACGACCACGCCTACGCTCGCCAAGGTCATGCCTGCTAAAGCCGCCAAGATAACCCGAGGTAAACGCACATCCGCCACGATACGGTTGGTCGCCACAGACCAATTCATCGTCACATGATCTGGCATGAGCCGATGAGCAACCACCTGCCACACCTGGACGAAAGGCACATGTACCGATCCGATAGAAAGGCAACAGATAAAGGTGAGCATCATGAGCACTATTAAGATGCCCACGATCACACCCAGAGGATATCCCTTATGAGAGGGCTTATATACTCCTCTTTTTCGTCCAGGAATACGGTTGAGGATCTCAAGATCCTCAACCGTGACAGTTCTATCGTTTGACATCGGGATGGAATTGCTCAGCTAACTGCTCAATTCCTTCGGCAGAGCGCGGTCCTGGCTGGGCTAAAGAAAGACTGATGACAGCAAAGGAATTATTCTTAATCGCCGTCGTATCTTTCAATGCGGGAATGGATTTCAATGTCTCGATCTTTTCGTCCACGCTCGGAGTGATGTAATCGTAGATCAAAATGATATCGGGGTTGGCTTCAGCGACTTGTTCCCATGACATCTTGCCCCAACGCAGCGGTTCTTCTGCGAAGATATTCGTTGCTCCAGCCGCATCGATCATTGCCGATGCATATGCCCATCCTCCGATGGTGGTGGGGGCATCCGTTCCAGAATTGTAGAGGAAGACCTTGGGACGTTCCTTACCTTCAACAGAGGAGACTACCTTGTTAACGGTATCGTTGAATTTCTCAATCGATTGAGCAGCTCGGTCGTTAACATCGAAGATCTGCCCGATCAAAGCGATCTCTTTCGTCTCATCTTCTAATGTTTTAGGCTCATCACTACACCCCACAGGGCTGAGATGAGTAGCGATGGAGAATTTTTGCAGATCTTCACGCGTATGACCTGTCTTCTTGGAAAAACCATCGGGATATCCCGCATAGACGAAATCGGGATCAACAGCGAGAATTTCCTCCATTGAAGGCTGTTTTTCTGCCAAGACTGGAATTTTGTCATAAGAGTCTTTGTATTGAGACCCAATTTCGCGCTTACCCAGATAGGCGGTTCCCACCATCTTGTCTTCAAGTCCAAGTTCGAGCATGGTCTCGGTAGCAGTCGACGTGAGGGTGACAGCACGTTGAGGGGCAGATTCAAAAACCTGAGTGAAGCCGCAACTTTCCACCGTCAATGGATAGACGGTACGTCCTTGAGAAGCTACAGGAGCGGAGGATGATTGTCCTTGTCCATTCGTAGAACACCCACTCATTGCTGCGATAAGGCAGAGAGAAAGGGCGACCCCTGTCAACGTTGACGATGAAAATGATCTGCTCATGGCACCTTCCACATAGTCTCGTTTTCGATAGGCATAATATCTGTACCTATCAGGAGAAATTCTAGGGACAATAAATTTATTCACCGTAGTTCATTACATATTGAACTATCATCCTCATTCATTCTTTACCCTCTCTCGATCCCATCTAAGAATTGCCCGATATCTTCATCCTCTATAACGGATAATCGGCTGATTCATCTCGGCGACCACCACCGCGATCTGCCTCGGAATATTCCACCCGCCATCTACTCGATAGGATTCACATAACGATGTCAATTGACGAATATCTATACCAGCTTGCTGACAATCCTGCTCTCCTCGCCTCTCAGAGATGAATGTGCAATCGGTCACGATATGAATGGTTGAACTAAGACCCAACTGAGCTAATCCACCGGCAAAAAGGAGGTGTCTAGCCTGTTGGATCTCGACTCGTCCTTGTCCTAAAGCCAGATCATACGGCGTAGGAGATCCAGTCGTATCGATGATGATGATCCGCTTCTTCGCATGATCCACCATCGCTTCTAGACTTGCTTTCAAATCGATATTCCAATAGAGAGACCAGGCAGCCAAGACCACGTCATAGCGACGATCCATCACATGTGGCCATGTGCGATGAATCATCTCGATATCGACATGGTGAGCCGATATCTTCTGAGCCAAGACGGCTAACATATCTGCAGAGCGATCTAGGACAGTGACCTGACAGCCACGCTGAGCGAGAGGAAGAGCGAATCGTCCAGTTCCTCCTCCGACATCGAGAACAGAAAGACCGGGATCGATTAAAGAGATCACCATACCAATTTGTCCATAGGAGCTTTCCAAACGCCCAGCATTATCGTCGTAGACTGGGGCATGTCCAACCCAAAAATTCGCTTCTGTCTGCTGATCTCTTCGCTGAGGATCTGTCATGCGATCCTTCGTCCACAAGGAAAAATAATCGACGATCTGGGTCATATTCTCACTCTAGACCTTCCTTGAGATCCATAGCGTCTCTTAAAGAAATCGGCGGGAAGGATATCCCTCCCGCCGAGATCGTAGTGGATAAATCAATGCTCCAATTTCTCATATTTCTCCGCTGCTTTGATCTGAGAGAGTAGACGTCGATAAAGACGCACTTCTTCCTCAGTGGCTTCAGCTTGAGAGACCTTCTGAGCCAATGACGCTTGAGCGATACGAGCCTGATCGACAGAGATCTGATGAGCCATCTCCCCATAGGCTGATAACACCGAAACGTGATTGTCAAATACCGAGACGAACCCCGAATCGACAGCGACGATATGACGCTGACCATCTGGAGAAACCACCTCTGCCCCATGAGGAACGAGAACAGCCATCAAGGGGACGTGCCCAGGAAGGATACCGAGGTCTCCTTCTTGAGTCCGCACCAGAACACTCGTCGCCTCTCCTTCCCACACCGGACCATCGGTGGCAACGAATTTCACGTTCAGATGCTGATCCATCACTTGCCCTTCTTAATCTCGTCCCATTTCTTGAAGACATCTTCCATACCACCGACGTTATAGAAGGCCTGTTCGGGAATGTCATCGCATTCTCCCTCACAGATCATCTTGAAACTGGACACAGTCTCCTCGACAGGAACCGTAGATCCCTCAACACCGGTGAATTTCTCAGCCACATAGAAGTTCTGGCTCAAGAACTGCTGAATACGGCGAGCGCGCGAGACCAAGATCTTGTCATCCTCGCTCAATTCATCAATACCCAAGATGGCGATGATATCTTGCAATTCCTTATTGCGCTGCAAGATCTGCTTGACCTGAGTTGCCACATTGTAATGCTCTTGACCGATATATTGAGCGTCGAGAATACGGCTGGTGGACGTCAGCGGATCGACAGCCGGGTAGATACCGCGTGAAGCGATTGCACGCGATAACTCGGTGGTGGCATCCAGATGGGCGAAGGTCGTTGCCGGAGCTGGATCGGTATAGTCATCTGCTGGAACATAGATCGCCTGCATTGAGGTGATCGAATGTCCTCTTGTCGAGGTGATACGTTCCTGCAAAGCGCCCATCTCATCTGCCAGGTTGGGCTGATAGCCCACAGCGGAGGGCATACGACCTAGGAGAGTCGATACTTCAGAGCCGGCCTGAGTAAAGCGGAAGATATTGTCGATGAACAACAAGACATCCTGATTTTCCACATCGCGGAAATATTCAGCCATCGTCAAAGCCGATAGAGCTACGCGCAGACGAGTACCCGGCGGCTCGTCCATCTGTCCAAAGACCAAAGCGGTATCTTTCAACACACCGGCTTCGTCCATCTCGGTAATCAGATCATTACCCTCACGGGTACGCTCCCCCACACCGGCAAAGACAGAGGTTCCACCGAAGTTATGGGCGATACGGAAAATCATCTCTTGAATGAGCACCGTCTTCCCCACGCCAGCGCCACCGAAAAGACCGATCTTTCCACCTTGAACATAGGGGGTCAGCAGATCGATAACCTTGATACCTGTTTGCAGCATCTGTGTTTCAGGCTGCAATTCATCAAAGGGAGGTGGATCGCGATGGATCGGCCAGCGCTCTGTAATCTCAATACGTTCAGGATCGTCGTTGAGAACATCGCCGGTCACATTCCACACATGTCCTTTGGTGACCTGACCGACTGGAACTGAGATGGGAGCACCCGTATCCTTCACCACCGCACCGCGGCGTACACCGTCGGTCGGTTTCAAAGAGATACAGCGCACTTCGCTCTCACCGATTTGAAGCTGAACTTCTAAAACGATGGGACGGCGTTCTCCGTCCACGAGAGCTTCAACTTGGAGAGCCGAATTGATCTGAGGAAGTTTGTCGATGGGGAATTCCACATCGACAACCGAGCCGATCACTCGCGTAACGCGACCATCCCCTGTGAGGGAGGAAGTACTGGTGATATCTGTCATTTTCTTCAGCGCTCCTGTCCCGAGGCGGACAACGCAGAGGCCCCGCCGACGATTTCAGTAATCTCTTGAGTAATTTCTGCTTGTCGAGCCGCATTGGCTTGACGGGTTAACTGACGGATCAGCTCGGCTGCATTATCCGTTGCAGCGTGCATGGCCTGTTGACGACTTGCCAATTCCGATGCGGACGCCTGACGCAGCATGAATTTGATCGAATCGATGATATACATCGGCAATAAGGCATCCAGAACCTCTTCAGGGCTCGGCTCAAAGAGATAATCTGGAGCCTGAGTCTTAGCTGGATCTGCGATCACATCACCTTCAGCATCTTCCACCACTTCGAGAGGAAGTAGACGCACGATCCTAGGCTTTTGAGAGACCATCGAATTGAGATGGGTATAGACCACATAGAGCTGACATACCCCTCCCTCGCGCTGGTCGGTGGTGAAAGCCTCCATGAGTTTCTCACCGATCTCGCGAGCGTGCTCATAATGAGGTGCTTCGCTAAAACCAGACCAGGATGCCTTTAACGCATGTTGATGGAAAGCAAAATAGTCTTCAGCTTTCCGTCCACAGGCGTAAAGATCGACCTCCATCCCCTCATCATGAAGTTTGGAAATCAGACCTTCAGCACTCCTCATCACACCACCGACATAGCCTCCAGCTAGACCTCGATCTGAGCTGATGACCAGGACGGCACTGCGCTTTTTCTCACGATATTCCTTCGTCAAGGGATGATCGACATGCGCATAGCTCGCCACAGCTGAGACAGCGCTACGCAACTCCCTCGTATATTCGGCCGCCGCCCTGGCTTTTGCTTGAGCCTTGTTGACGCGGGAGGCTGCAATCAACTCCATGGCTTTGGTGATCTTCATCGTCGCAGCCACAGAGTTGCGCCTCTCACGCAATTCACGCAGAGATGAAGCCACCACTAGCCTCGATTCTGCTTGCGGATCTGCTGCTGATGAATGTCGTCATCTAAAACCTCATCTGCATCAGCTTGCCCCAGCAGGAGTCCGTCTGCGGTCTTGAACTGGCTCTTAAACTCAGCAATCTTTTCTTCGAGCTCAACGATGTCATCATCTTCGAGCTTGCCGGTGGAATCGATACGAGTCAGCACCTGACTATTGGCATTCAGATAGTCAAGGAATTCCTGCTCGAAACGGCGTATATCCTCAAGTGGAACCTCATCGAGTTTCCCAGTGGTTCCAGCCCAGATGACGGCGACCTGCTCAGCATTGGACATCGGTGAATACTGAGGCTGACGCAATAATTCCATCAGACGAGCACCGCGTTCCAGCTGTCTCTTGGAGGCGTCATCGAGATCAGAGGCGACCATCGCGAAAGCCTGCATATCACGGTATTGCGCCAAGGAAATCTTCAAAGTACCGGCAATCTTCTTCATCGCCTTGGTCTGAGCGGCACCGCCAACGCGGGAGACCGATACGCCGACATCGACTGCGGGACGCTGATTGGCATTGAACAGATCTGACTGCAAGAAGATCTGTCCATCGGTGATGGAAATGACATTGGTCGGAATATAGGCCGATACGTCATTGGCTTTCGTCTCGACGATAGGCAATCCCGTCATCGAACCGCCACCAAGAGAATCGTTGAGCTTGGCGCAGCGTTCCAGCAGACGAGAGTGAAGATAGAACACATCACCTGGATAGGCTTCACGACCCGGAGGACGGCGAAGCAATAAGGACATCGCTCGATAGGCTTCAGCCTGTTTGGTCAGATCATCAAAGACAATCAAGACGTGGCGTCCCTGGTACATCCAATGCTGACCGATGGCCGATCCGGCGTAAGGAGCGATGTACTTATAGCCGGCGGGATCCGAAGCGGGAGCGTTGACGATCACCGAATATTCCATCGCTCCATGCTTTTCCAGGGTCTGATGGACTTCAGCAACAGTCGAGTTCTTCTGTCCGACAGCGACATAGATGCACAGCACCTGTTTGTTAGGATCTCCCGACTCCCAGTTGGCTTTCTGATTGAGAATCGTATCGATCGCGATGGCGGTCTTACCGGTCTTGCGGTCGCCGATGATGAGCTGACGCTGACCACGTCCGATCGGGGTCATCGAGTCGATCGCTTTCAATCCAGTTGCCAAGGGTTCATTGACCTCTTGACGAGCCATAACGCCAGCCGCTTGGAGTTCGAGAGGACGACGCTCCACCAGTCCTTCGATGGAACCTTTCCCGTCGATAGGACGACCCATAGCGTCTACAACTCTGCCGAGGTAGCCGTCTCCTACCGGGACTGAAAGGATCTCGCCGGTACCTTTCACGGTTGATCCTTCTTCGATCCCCTCAGAATCTCCAAGGACGACGACGCCGATTTCGTGGACGTCGAGGTTCAAGGCGATACCCAAGGTGCCGTTTTCAAAGCGTAGAAGCTCATTTGCCATAGCGGATGGCAGGCCTTCGACCTTAGCGATTCCATCGCCAGATGAGATCACTGTGCCGACTTCTTCAGCAGCGCTATGAGCCGGATTGTAGTTTTCGACGAAAGAGTTCAGCGCATCGCGAATCTCTTCAGGGCGAATGCTCAGGTCCGCCATTTCATCGTCTCCTGTCTTTGTGTCGCTGGGACATATGTCTGGTTATCTCTATTCGCCGATGCGTTGGTGAAGATCATCGGTCATGGCACGCACAGTGGCGTCGATCATCTGCTGCGACCAGGTCAGCTTCATTCCTCCCAATACCTGTGGATCCACGATGTAGTGGACGTGGACTGAGCCGCCAAGGGAAGAGGAAAGTCGGGTCATCAAACGTTCACGTTGAGTATCGGTTGGCATTTTCGCCACAGTCGCTACGACGAATTGATTCCCGCTCAGCTCACTGGCATAGCGTGCATATTCTTCTAAGGCAGATGCAAGATCTCGATATGGTGAGGCGAAAGCGATACGCACACACTCACATGTCGTCTGCGTGACCTTTCCACGAATGAGCGAAGCGATTAATTCATATCGCTGTTCAACTGAGCGCGAACGCGCCTGGATTGCAGCGTGAAGCTCACTATCAGAAGTGATGAGCTGACAGACAGAGAAAAGCTCATCACCTGTTGTCGATAGATCCTCGCTGGTCATCAAGAGGGTGCGCACGATCGCATCGTGAATCAAAGCGATCAGATGAGCCGAATTCTCAGCGCTCTGGGCGATATGAGCTAAAGCCTTGCAGCTAGCCTGACTAATACGCGTACCCCACAGTGTTGAGACCAGATCCAATTTCGCCTTTTCCTCATAGGAGGGGTCGGCTAAACGCGATCTCAATTGAGGATATGCGTTCAACGATGCCATCACACCTTCCAGTTCCAAGGCATCGTCACGCGTCAGCCCCCAAGCACTGAAAGCATCATCGTCAACGCGATAGACCCGTGTTCTCTCCACTCGATCTACCTCTTTTCAATGCCGACGCTATCTAAACGCGACGGATCGGAATCGAGTTCATCGAGGAAACGATCGACACTGCGGTCGATAGCCTCATCGTTGTCGAGCCTTTCGGCAACGATCTTGGATGCTAACTGTACCGCTAAAGAACCCACATCGCTTTTCAGCTGGGTGAAGGCTTCACGTTGATGAGCTGCGATCTGATCTCGAGCCTGCGAGATCATCCGCTCGCATTCACGGTTCGCCTCTTCTTTCGCTTGAGCGATAATCTGGGCAGCTTGTTCCTTAGCCTCTGTGCGGATATCGGCTGCTTCATTTCTCGAATCGGCTAGACGCTTCTCAAAGTCACGCTTGAGAGCTGCTGCATCTGCTTCGGCTTTTTGAGCGCGATTGATGCCGCCTTCGATCTGATCGGCTCGCTGACGGTAGAGCTCTTCGAATTTCGGTACGACGAATTTCGTCACACCAACAGCGACGAAAATCGCCATGAGCAGACCGACAACGAATTCGCTCGGATGCTCTGGAGCTAAAGGCCCCAAGAAACTTTCGAGAAGAATAGATCCCACAGTCATTGCGGGCCTATCAGCGAATGACGAAGGCGAGCACGAAGCCGAGAATTGCCAATGCCTCAACAACGGCAAAACCGATATAGGCAGTTTTCATCATGGCGTCACGAGCTTCAGGCTGACGAGCTGTTCCGTTGATGACTGAGGCGAAGATCCACGCCACGCCGAGAGCAGGACCCAAGGTGGCCAAGGCATAGCCGATGACGTTGATCGAACCGATGATCTCCAGGGGAACCATAACTATTTCCTTTCCTTATTTTCTGTAATCTCAGTGAGAGTCGCTCAACGAGGAAGAGATATATTGAGCGGTCAAAATCGTGAAGATATAGGCTTGTAGAAAGCCGATGAAAAGCTCCAATCCCAACATGGCGAAGCTGAAGATCAAAGCGAATACCCCAGCAGCGTTATAGAGATAGTTATCGGCATAGGTCAGCAAATAGCTGCCGCCGAGAACGAAAACCATGATCGCCAAATGTCCAGCGAACATATTGGCGAAAAGTCGTACACCTAATGTCAGCGGACGGGTGACGAATGTGGAGAGAAACTCGACAGGAATAACCAAGATATAGAGATACCAAGGAATACCTGGAGGCATTAAAGCTTTTCTCAGATAACCGATTCCATGAGTCTTAAAACCGATGGCGATATAGAGGAAGCACACCATCGCCACAGCTCCCCAGGTATAACCGATATTGGAAAAAGTGGGGAACATGAAGAGGAAGAATTCACCAAACCAGTTATTTAAAAGCACGTAGGTGAAAATGCCGACCAGCAAGCCGATATAGGGGCGGAATCCAGACCCTAACATATCTCGTCCAACGCTATTGCGTATGAAGGAATACAGCTCTTCCATCAAAAACTGGGATTTGGAAGGAACGACACTCAATTTACGCGATGCCCAGATCCATAAGACGACGACGATGATTCCGGCCAGAATGGCTTGGAGCATCGGCTTGGTAAGCCAATCGGTTCCGAATAATCCGGGAAAGCGGAAATCATCGAGACCAGGCGAATGAAATCCACCGGTTTCCAGAAGGATCATGCGTTACTCCCATAGCGTTTAATAATCGTGTAGATACCGATGGCGAAACCGAGCAGAATTCCCACCAATAAGCACCATGATGCCCCGGTGTAATGTCCGATCAGCCATCCGATACCGCCGTAGAAACCGATCGCAGCGAGAAGGACACTGACGATCATCATGCCTTGGTCAGAACCATGCGACGACTCATTTCGGTGACTCGTTGAAGTATCTATCATGCTATTGGCTCCTGGCAAGAAGATGGCGGATAGATACGATCATAAATTGGTTGACGCCTCCGACTGTCGGTCACGATAAGACCTATCGTCCACATGACGACGCTCACCACTGCCCCATATCCCATCCATATTCCTTGCAGATGGGATGACCACTCCATCTGAGCGATAGCCCACATGAGAAGAGCAAGAAGAGCAATCCTCGCTAGATAGAGGACGATCTTTATCGTCATCATCCCTGTTGTAGGACGGCGGATCAGGAAACAATCAAGTGGATATCCCGTAGACAAGAAGAGAAGGATCATACCCATGGTGAGAGCACAGCTCAATCCCGCCCATATGGAATGAACACAGGCAAATCCCAGCGCGCTCACCATAATGAGAGCGCAGACGATCAAGATGGAGGGCTGCGCACTGCGCAATGTAAACGCCACAGTCTCTCCTCAACATTCGTCCACGTTGACCTTCAACGATGCAACAGCGTCAATCTTAGGGGACAAAGAGATCAACTCCCAACCGAGACAAGCGGAAAGCATCAATCTTTATCAGATAAAGCTATGAGCGAAAAGGCCTGGAAAATGCCATATTGATGTCATGATCTGCACATGACCGCTACGAAAAACATCGTGCTCATCTGTCCATCTCAATGCTCATATGCTCATCACGGTCTTGACGAACTTTTAGAACACGCGGACGAAAGGTCCACATCATCGAGGTGAGAACGATAAGGATCCAAAGCAAACGAATCCACCATTGATAGACCAGGACGAATCCCACCACGCCAAAAGCGATGATTGCCGTCCACAGATACAAGATGAAAACCGCCTGCACCACGGTAAAACCGCGATCGATCAAGCGATGATGGAGATGCTGTTTATCAGCCACAAACCACCATTCACCTCGCCACGTCCGACGAATATATGCGGAGACCAGATCAAAAAATGGTAATGCCATGATCGCAAAGGGCAAGATGAGGGGAAGCCAACTGGGAAGAAGCCCCCCTCGAGAGGGATCCAATGCTTGGGAATCGATTTGTCCGGTGAACGACAAAGAGGAACAGGCCAGAAGCAACCCGAGAAGCATCGCTCCCGAATCGCCCATGAACATGCGTGCGCGAGAAAAATTATGAGGTAAGAATCCCAAACAGATCCCTGTCAAAGTAACCGAGACCAAAGACGCCGTCGTAGCGATAACAAAATTCTGTTCATGAGCCAAGGTATAGGTATAGGCGAACATCGCCAACGACCCGATAGCCACCACTCCAGATGCCAAACCATCTAGACCGTCCATGAAATTGATTGCATTGACGCAGGCGAAGATAAAGACGACGGTTATCAGAATTGAGCTCGTCTGATCGAGAGCGATGATGTGATGGGGAAGGGAGATCCAATAAAGACGCACCCCATTGAGAACAGCGATTCCCGCCGCCAGAATCTGGCCGGCTGCTTTAGCGATTGCTGGAAGGTCGATCGCATCGTCGACTGCTCCTACGATACAGATGACAATTCCTGCCGCCAGAATGCCGAAAGAATCCCGTGTCACCACTTCATGACGTCCAAGAAAAGGCATGATGGCAGCCAATGTGAAAGCCACTGCCACTCCCCCAAGCATCGCCACTCCCCCAAGATATGGTGTGGGATGAGTGTGCATATCTCTGGCACGTACGTGGGCTTGGATACCCAATTTGATCGAAACCATTCTGGCAAGTCCAGCCAAGATATAGGTGGCTGCACATGCCGCGACCATGACGAGCAGATATTCGCGCACGATACCTCAGCTATCGACCTTGGCAGCGCAATGGGGCAAGAAACGCCGGATCGTTTCCAATTCACATGCTCCTTGACGCACGATACGTCCACGTGGATCGCTTGCGATATCGACAATGGTTGAAGCCACACCCAGACGAGAAGGACCGCTGTCAAGATAGACCGCTACTTTATTGCCCAGCATCTCATAGGCTTCATCTATGCTCATTGCCGCTGGACGACCTGAGATATTGGCTGAGCTGACAGCCAACGGACCTGTCCATCTCAACAATTCACGAGTGGATTCCTCATCGGGGACTCTAACTGCGATCGTTCCAGCAGTTCTCCCTAAATCCATTCCCAAATCAGCCTGAGCTTTCATGATGAGAGTCAAAGCACCTGGCCAACATTCCTGACATAGATCTTCAACTGCCTGAGGAAGATCTGCCACCAAGGCTGCCAGCATTTCTGCTTCAGCAATCAGAACTGGAGGAGGCATATCTCGTCCGCGTTCTTTAGCATTGAGAAGGGATTGAACGGCATGTGCATTATAAGCATCAGCTCCGATCCCATAGACGGTATCGGTGGGCAAGACGATACATTGACCAGCCCGGATAGCTCTTGCAGCCGCCTCAAGGGCTTGAAGTCGAAATTTATCGCGCACATCGAATCGCTGAGATAGCTGATCTGTCACGCTTCTCCCCTCTCCCTTCGTGGCGGACGGCGAGCCGATACATAGCGGTCACGCCCTGTCAGATCTTGATGACTGACGATATCTATCAAACCACGATCTTCCCAGATCGCGCAGACATCGCCGGCTTGGTCGTCTCCATGTTCACAGATCAGATATCCTCCCTCACGCAAATAGCGATGGGCGAGATCTGCCAAGATCGGATAGAAATACAGCCCCTTATCTTTAGCGAAAAGAGCCATATGAGGATCGTGATAGCGCACATCATCGGGGAGAATATCGATATCAACACCAGGAATATAGGGAGGATTAGCAACGATCAGATCAACCTCTTCCCATCCATCTGGAAGGGGGTCGCTTAGATCCTGGCATAGAGCCGTAATCGGTAGAGAGGCGACATTTTCCTCCAAATAGGCATAGGCTTGCGGGCTCTTTTCAATCGCTATGCCCGACGCTGCCGCATTCTCATGACAGATGGATTTCGCGATCGCTCCAGATCCGGCACAAAATTCGATAAACCGCGGATGAGAAATCCCCTCTATCGATGCAATCGCTTCTCCCGCTACGGTTTCAGTTTCCGGACGGGGGATAAAAACTCCTGGCCCGACTTTCACGGTGACATGTCGAAAATAGGCACGCTGGGTCAAATGCTGAATGGGAACCATACGACAGCGCTGATCGATCAGCCTTTGAAAGGCCTCTTGCTGATCGCAATCGATCGTGCGACGAGTGAGCAATTCGATCGGATCATCGCCTGTGACATAGCGGAGTAGAAGACGGGCATCTGCCTGACCAGAAGGGCAACCGGCTTTAGTCAGTCGCCGAGCAGCAGAAGCGATCAATTGAGCAGGATGCATCAGTTAGACTCATTGAGATAGGACAGACGCTCGCGCAAATCCGCTTCGCTCAGGGCATCGAGAATAGGCTGTAATTCCCCTGCCAAGACCTGATCGAGATTGTGCGCTTTATACCCGATTCGGTGATCGGCGATCCGGTTTTCGGGGAAATTATAGGTTCTAATTCTTTCAGAACGGTCGACTGTGCGTATCTGCGATTTTCTTTGAGCAGCAGCCTGACTTGCAGCTTCTTCTTCGGCTTTTGCCACCAGACGAGCTCTCAAAATCCTCATTGCCTGCTCCCTATTTTGTAGCTGGCTGCGCTCGTCTTGACAGGTGACAACGATCCCTGTCGGCAGATGGGTGATACGTACCGCAGAGTCGGTGGTATTGACCCCTTGACCACCCTTACCGCTGGAGCGATAAACATCGATACGAAGATCCTCATCGTTGATCGTCACATCATCGGCTTCCACATCGGGCATCACCAAAACACCTGCTGCCGAGGTATGGATACGTCCTTGGGATTCTGTGATAGGAACACGCTGAACTCGGTGAACTCCGCCTTCAAATTTCAAAACACCATAGGGAGATTGACCCGGTTCTGGTTGTCCCGGAGCACGGACAGCCAAAGTGATGGTTTTATATCCGCCCAAGTCTGTCGATTCCGAGTCGAGAATATCGCATTTCCATCCACGACTATCGATATAGCGTAGATACATCTCAAGTAGATCTCGAGCGAAAAGGGCTGATTCTTCTCCCCCTTCACCGGATTTGATCTCCATGATCGCATCGCACGAATCGTTTGGATCGCGCGGAGCTAAAAGAGCGGTTAATTTCTCTTTGGCAGCTTCGATCTTCGAGACAAGCTCATCGGCTTCCTCAGCGAAAACGGGATCTTCATCTGCAAGCTCACGTGCCGCCGCTTCATCGTCCACTAAGGATTCATATTCATCAAAGGCTTTGACGATCTGACCCACTTCGGCATAGCGACGACCTACCTGACGCGAACGGCTCATATCGGACAAGACAGCAGGATCCGACATGAGAACGGTCAGCTGGGCATATTCATCGCGTAATGCCTGAGCGGCTTCAAACATGGAGACTCTTTCCCACTAAAAATACATGCAGATACGTCAACAGGCGCTGGGAAACCCAGCGCCTGTGATCGTAACGACTACTGTGCTTTCTTGCCGTAACGACGCTCGAAGCGTGCGACACGACCACCGGTATCGAGGATCTTCTGCTTACCGGTATAGAAGGGGTGACAGTTGGAGCACACGTCGGCGCTCATCACGTCCTTATCGAGAGCGCTGCGGGTCTCGAACTGATTGCCGCAGGTACATACGACCTTCACGGTGCGATACTCGGGATGAATTCCCTGTTTCATATCTTCTCCTTGTTATCCTATGCCCGGGTCGCCTGGTGATGACACAACGCCTCAGATAGGCTTCAGGCGTGAACCGGTGCCAACTGATAAGCATACAGCTTTTTGAGCCTATCTCCTAGCCATCACCTCAGTCAGCAGGATTTGTCTTGAGGATGAGCGAAAGGAAGGCGGCGTTATTCTCCGTCTTGCGCATTCTGGTCAACAACATTTCCAAAGCCTGCTGATCTTCCAGACCGCTGAGATAGCGACGTAATTTCCAAATCACGTCGAGTTCGGTGCGTCCCATGAGAAGATCTTCTCGCCTCGTTCCAGAAGCTTCCACATTGATTGCGGGGAAGATGCGTTTATCTGCCAATTGACGAGACAGACGCAATTCCATATTGCCGGTTCCCTTGAACTCTTCGAAGATCACCTCGTCCATCTTCGAACCGGTCTCTACCAAAGCGGTGGCGAGAATCGTCAGCGAGCCGCCATTTTCAATATTGCGCGCCGCTCCAAAGAATTTCTTAGGCGGGTAGAGAGCAGCCGAATCGACACCACCGGAGAGGATACGTCCAGATGCTGGAGCCGCCAGGTTATAGGCACGCCCTAGACGGGTGATACCGTCAAGCAAGACCACCACATCTCGCCCCATTTCGACTAGACGTTTTGCCCGCTCGATCGCCAATTCAGCGATAGTGGTGTGATCTTCTGCAGGACGATCAAAGGTTGAAGCGATGACTTCACCAGTCGTCGTCCGCTGAAAATCGGTGACCTCTTCGGGACGTTCGTCGACGAGAACGACCATCAGATGCACCTCGGGATTATTCGTCGTGATGGCGTTAGCGATCGATTGCATCACCATCGTCTTACCTGCCTTCGGAGGCGAAACGATAAGTCCGCGCTGCCCCTTACCGATAGGGGCGACCAAGTCGATAATGCGTCCAGTCATATTCTTCGCACTATCTTCCATACGCAAACGCTTCTCGGGATAGAGCGGAGTCAGTTTGGCAAATTCTGGACGGTCTTTCGCCAAGGAAAGATCCATGCCGTTCACCGAATCGATACGTACCAAGGGATTGTATTTTTCGCGGCGCTCCCCTTCCCTAGGCTGACGGATAGCTCCAGCGACAATATCGCCTTTACGCAAGCCGTTCTTACGCACCATAGATAAGGAGACATAGGCATCATCGGGACTGGGAAGGTAGCCATTCGTACGAACGAATGCATAATTTTCCAAGACGTCAAGAATGCCATGCACTTCGACTAATACATCATCTTCGCGAATCGTATCGTCCATCGCATCGGAACGAGATCGTCGATTAGATCGATCGCGTTGGCGTCGCTGACGACGTGATCTCGAATTGTTTTCTTCGTCGCGAGATCTGGAACGCGAACGTATAGGACGATCCGTTGATCCACCTTCTGTTTGCTCGCTATCACCATGGTCTGCGCGGGTATGGTTATCGCGTTCTCTTAAACGCTCGCGCACCTTCGGATCGTGGCTTAAAGCTTCCAGACGGGCTCCTACCTCATCGGATGCTTCTTCCTTCTTCAGTGCAGATTCGACGCTTTGGGTCTGTTGATCTACGCGTCCAGAAGATTGATATGCCTGCTCAAGACGCTGAGCTACTGGATCGACATCGTCATTTTTCTCTTCACTTTGAACATAAGGACGTCTTTTCTTTTCAGGATGCTGCCGAGAACGCTGAACATTGCGTTCTTCTGCGAACATATCGTCATCTTCTACCGGACGTCCACCAGGAGTCTGATTCGACAGGATAGCTCCGATGATCTCTGCCTTGCGCATCGTCGCTACGCCTTTAATTCCCAGGCTGGAAGCAATCTTTTTCAACTCGGGTAGACGGGTCGCCGCCAAAGCGTCCAGATTGCTATTAGAGGTCTCGCTCACGAGGTCCCTTTCTGGAGTGTCTCACATATAGTCGACACGTTGGTTCATCGATGCCGATTGACCATTCACGCCGATTCACAACCGCCATAGAGCGTGGGTGAATTCACAGCACAGCCGAACGGCATATGGAAAATGTGGATTTTCCTGGCAAAAAAACCAGGCGCGCTCAGCTTATCAAAGAAAGAACAGAAAGTCATCACGGGAGATATTTCCCGTGATGACTTCGCCTTTTAATCCTCTTATCGCCCTAACCATTCATCAGCAGAGGTGAATTCATGAGCTAATTGTTCGTAATTATGAGCAACAGGTAATGATGGATTTTCTGCAATGAGATTTTGAGGAGGACAGAAGAGTACACCTGCGTCCGCTGATTTCAGCATCGATAGATCGTTATAGGAATCTCCCGCTGCAAGAGTGGTGAAATTAAGCAATCTCAATGCCTCGATAGCTTTACGTTTCTGGTCTTTCAAGCGCAATTGATAGCCGCTAATCTTCCCGTGCGAATCGATGATGAGATCGTGGGCAAACAGAGTGGGACGTCCAAGCTGAGCCATGAGA
>JAEZYG010000030.1 GCA_023419175.1 Actinomycetes bacterium | reverse complement strand
GAGATCCCGTTAGGCTATGTGGACGATCCCACCATGCCACAATGGGAGCCACACGGCGTTTGCTGACCGGAATATAGCCGGTGGGCAGCATCGCACATAGTGAAATCGTGGACGGGTCAAGACCAATCTCCTCGCGACTTTCTCGCACAGCTGTGTCGATTACTGAACGATCCTCACTTTCTACCCCTCCTCCAGGGAAGCAGATCTGTCCAGCGTGATGCTTCATGGACAAGGGGCGTCTGGTGAGGAGAAGGTGAGGGGAAGATTCAATATCGGTGAGCAGAATTAAGACCGCTGAATCGGGAGGTAGCTGTGTGCGTCTGTCCTCACTCCACGATAGGGGAAGGCGAGGAAGAGCGTAGATATCTGGGCTATAGGGGACAGAACTGTCGATGAGTGAGAGTAAAGGTGGAGGATAGGAGGTATTCATACGCCGATCGCAGGGCATAGATGGGAGAGCGGACAGTGTTCGCAGTCTGCTTTTCGCGCTTTGCAGATCGCTCGTCCATGCCAGATGAGACTATCGCACATCTTCATCCAATCTTGAGGATGGAAGATAGTCGCCAAATCCATCTCGATGGGGACAGGTTTGCTCTCCTTCGTCCATCCTAAACGACGAGATAGACGCATCACATGGGTGTCTGTGGTGATCGCTGGCAGTTTGAAAGCGTGTCCTCTTACGACATGGGCGGTCTTTCGTCCGACACCTGGCAAGGTGGTCAGATCGTCAAGATCTACAGGGACTTCGCCACCGAAATCGTCAATAAGTTGGGCGCTTAAAGCGACGATATTGGCTGCTTTCGTCCGGAAAAATCCGATCGTGCGAATGGTCTGTTCCACCTCATAGACATCGGCTGTACTCAAAGCCTGAGGAGTAGGCCATCGGTTAAATAGCGTCGGTGTGACCTTATTGACTCCCACATCTGTGGTTTGGGCGGATAGGACGGTGGCGACCAATAGTTCAAAGGGATTGCGGTGGATCAACGCGCAATCGGCTTCGGGATAGAGATCGCGCAAGATGGAAAAGACCGCATAAGGCTGATCGGGAGAGGTCAGGGCAGGAAGCCGTTTAGAGCCCTTAACGCCTTTCTTATGGGGTGAAGCCATCACAATTTGACGTGCAATTCCACTTCGACAGCGGCATTTTTCGGTAAGACGGCGACACCGACTGCGCTACGTGCGTGGAATCCCTCATCGCTGAAGATTTCACCGAGTAAATCCGAAGCGCCATTTGCCACCAGAGCGTGATCGGTGAAGGAGGGATCGGAATTGACAAAGACGACGACTTTGACGATGGTGCGGATCGCATCGATACCTCCCGCCACTTCTGCGATAGCGGCTAGAGCATTGATCGCAGCTTGACGGGCAGCTTTTTGAGCCGTATTCACATCGATATCATCGCCCACGCGTCCAGCGATGAGTGTTCCATCTGCGGTGATGGGGAGCTGACCTGAGGTGAAGACGTCATTTCCCCAGCGTTTGGCAGGCAGATAGGAACCTAAAGGGGTGGCTGGAGTCGGTAAATCGATGCCGATCTTGACGAGACGTTCAGAGGCTTTCGTCACTTCTCCTCCTTGAGCGGACGTTTGAAATATCCCACGAGAGTATCGGGATTGGGGCCAGGTGCTAGCTGTACCAATTCCCAACCTTCGGAGCCGAAATTGTTAAGAATCTGTTGAGCTACGTGACTCAAGATCGGAGCGGTGAAATATTCCCACTTCGGCACAGATGTTATATCGCTCATAGTGCCAGCCTAATGCTTGTCGCTAGAAGCGTCACGTCGTAGCGAATAGATAGGGGTTGATAGACAGATGGCTCCGTCAAACGGAGCCATCTGAATGGGGTAGAAGATCAGTATTCGACAGGGATGTCGCGCGGTGTGGTGAAACGCGGATCGGAAACAATTTTTTCAGCATCTACCGGATATCCACCCGCTTGCGCGTTGACGCCCCCTTTGGTGACAGCCTCTGAAATGGCGCTGACGGAAGCCTTCACTTCGGCGATGGTCGCCTCGGGAGCCTTCACCCGTTTGATCTGAGAGCGTCCGATCAAAGCGAAGATAGCGGCGAAAATCAAAAGGAGAATAGATCCTGTCAAGAAGCCTAAGGTGAGTGAGAGGATCGCATCTAAATCGACCAGCTCATAGTAGATCAAGGAGAGAGCGAAACATGCGGTCAGGCCAAGAGTTTTGAGAGCGATCCAGCCGAAGGCGCCTGCGCCGCCGAATAGACCAGCTCCAATTCCGCCATGCTTGGCAACAGGCGTGATCTCTGCGACCGCGAGTTCTTTGATCTGACCGACCATCTTCGGGACGGTCAACTTCAACGTCCGCAGGTAATCTCCAACGCTCGGACGATCAGCCATCGTCTCTCCTCCTTGCAGCTCGCGCTGTATATCAGCTCCTCCAGCCTATCGCTCTCGGCGAGATTGTGAATAATTTTCGTCTAATTCCTCATCACTTTTTCTGCTTTCAAGGTCAAGAAGAAAGCGTTTTATCCTCAGGTCTGTCACGAATCCTCCTAGGGAATGGGCAGCGACGACACGGTGACATCCGACGATGAGTAAAAGCTGATTGGCTGATGCTGCTCCTCCTACGGCACGGCTCGCTTGTGGAGACGAGCATAGGGAAGCGATATGCCCATAGGTTCTGGTCTGTCCGTAGGGTATGGAAGCGATTTGAGCCCACACCTGTCTACGGAAGGGTGTCGTGGGACAAAAGCGGTAGTTGATTTCGAATTGCTTGCGCCTATGAGTGAAATATTCGTCCACTTGTTGAGCGAGATTGGCAAAGAGGGGATCGCGCGGTTGATAGAGATCGTCATCGTCTAGACAGATCTTTTCGCGCAGATGAAAGCCTATGAGAGTATCGCCCTGCGCTCGTGCGGTCATAGTTCCGATCGGGGTGTCGATATGGCTGTAGATTGCCATGCTGTCAGTGTAGGGATGAAGGGGATATAGGTGAAGTGAGGCAAACCTTATCTTTCTGATAATCTAAATGGAGACAGGGCGTCTCGCCCTTATGGAGAATCGACATGTAAAGCGAAAATAGATGAGGCATATGCGAAAGAACCGCGTGCAGGTGGTGTCGTCTTATGGCAGACGCGATACCACTCTCGTCATGTGCGCCCGACTGTCCTACGCACTCTTCGCCGGAATGGCGTTGGCGAGCTTGGGAAGGGTGATCGGTCTACTCATATCGGGTGAACCCATCGAAAGATATCTGCCTATAGTTATTGGAATCGGTTTGATCGGTGCTCCCGCCTCAGCTCTAGCCGAGCTGTTGTATTCGGGCAAGGCGATTCATGATGAAGAGAAACGTATCCGCCATCGTCTCCTACATGAGATGATCGCTGTCGGTGCGGGAATGTCGCGCAATGAGCGATATGACTCCGGGACGATGATTGCGATGCTGACCGATCATGCCGAGCGGATCGCAGAATATCGTCAAGGTTATTGGGGTGCAACGAAAGCGGCCCTTATCATTCCCTTCGCCACATTGGCATATGTCGCCCTGTGTCTCGATTGGGTGATCGGTGTGCTCTTATTGCTCATCTGTCCGCTGATCGTGATCGCTATCGGCGGTTTTCAAAAGGCCTTCGCTCCGGCTTCGCGCCGTTCGCGTGCGAAGCGCGCCCGGTTGACAAGCCAATATCTCGATGCGATTGCCAATCTTTCCACGATCCGTCTGCTTGGAGCTGGGCGGAGGATAGAAGAACGTCTGCGCCGTCTTGGCGAGGAGAATAGAACGGCGATCATGAAGATGTTGGCGGCAAATCAGATCGTCATCATCGTCGTGGACGGCTTGTTCTCCTTGGGAATGATCTGTGCGGCAGTGGCATTGACTCTATGGAGAATTTCAGCTCACGCGATCACTCCTGCTGAGGGAATGAGCGTGATTTTCCTCATGGTTCTCCTCCTCGAACCTCTTACACAAGTCGCTGGTTTCTTCTATGTCGGTATGGGTGGGCGAGCCGCCGAAAAGGCTGTGGGACGCTACTATGCCGACGTTGCCTCCTTCGCTTGCGAACGCAATGCTGTGAGCGATCAGTGCACACATGAGGAAAGCGACTATGCGGTCGATGTGTGCGATGTCCATTTTGATTACGGACGTTCACAGGTTCTTCAGGGAAGCGATCTCCATGTGAAATACGGGGAAAAGGTGGCGATCATCGGACGTAGTGGAGCGGGTAAATCGACTCTGCTCGGTCTGATCCGCAATGAATTGGCTCCCCTCGAGGGTCATATCATGATCGCTGGACGCGATGTGACCTCTATGGGAAGTCGTCAGGATCAACGCGAATGGGTGAGGAAATATGTCGCCTATGTCGCTCAGAGAACCTGGCTTTTTACTGGAACTATTCGTGACAATCTGCTCATGGCTCGTCCAGATGCTAGCGATGAACAGATCTGGGAAGCCTTGGAACAGGCGCATATCGCAGATGAAGTGCGTTCCATGCCCGATGGGCTGGACAGCTCGACAGGGGAACAGGGCTCTTTGATCTCTGGAGGACAAGCGCAAAGGTTATCGATGGCTCGTGCCTTTTTGAGCGGACGTCCCATTCTCGTCCTCGACGAACCGACATCGCAGGTCGATTTGATTTCGGAACAGAAGATGATTGACGCTATCGCGGCGATCGGTTCGGAAAAAACCGTCATCATCGTCACCCATCGTAAGGCGATCTTGTCCATTGCGGATCGCATCGTCGAGATGGTTGATGGACAGTTGACATCGGTGGGCAAGGAGTCATGATGAATCGCATCGATGAAAAGAAAAGCGATATGAACCGCGATCAGGATATCTCTCTCAAGGTGCTTTTGCCCTGGTTGCTATCGATCACACGTCCAGTACATGCCCCGTTGCTCTTCTCGACAGTGATGAGGATTATCAATCTGACAGCCGATATCGTTCTCTTCGCCGTCGCGGGAGGGGGAGTTGCTGCTGTCATCTATGGAAAGGCGACTATCTGGCAGGTGCTTCTCCTTGGCGGCGCTGTCGCTGCAATCAAGGCGAGTGCAGCTTATTTTGAGCAGTTCAGTGGACATTATGTCGCCTTCAAAGCTTTAGAACTCTTGCGCACCAATGCCTATGCGAAGCTGTGGCCACAGGCGCCGAAAGTGATGACTCATGCCCGTTCAGGCGATCTGTTGACATCGCTAACGCGAGATGTTGATCGCATTGAGGTCGTCTATGCCCATACCTTTGCTCCTGTCGTAGCGGCATTCGTCGTCCCCACTATTGCGGTGAGCTATGTGGGGATAGTCTATGGCTGGAATCTGGTGTGGCCGACAGTGGTTTTGGTGGTGATTTCCCTTCTCATCGTGCCTTTCTTGGGTGCGCGAGCAGCTTTCGATTCCACCCGTGCCACCTTGGCGAATCGTCGTATCTTGGCTCACCAGGTGACCGATTCGGTGCGAGGCCTAGACGAAGTTCTCGGCTATGGTCTCGAAGAGATCCGCATGTCGCAGATGGATAAAATCGAGCAGAATATGCGATCCTCCCAGATGGTTCCGCGCATCGGGATCGGTATCCGTCGCGCTTTAGCGATATTCATCGTGATCGCCAATCTTATCTGTGTGCTTTGGCAAGGTATGCACAGCGATATATCTCTGATCATTCTCGCCGGGATCTGCGTGGGATTCCTCCGTCTTTTTGAAGGGCCTCGAGGAATTGAAGATGCCGTGAGCTATCTCGATCATTCCATAGCCGCAGCGAAAAGACTGTGGCATATCTGTCATACTCCTCCGGCGGTCGTAGACGGGCCGAGACCCTATACATCTGATGTGCCTGCGAGCATCGAATTGGTCGATCTCACCTATCGATATAAGGATGTGGACGGGACAGCTTTGAAAGCTGGAGTGAGCGATATCTCATGTTCTCTAGAAGCCGGACAGACCATGATGATCGTCGGGGCATCGGGATCGGGTAAGAGCACCTTGGCTCATCTGATCGCCCGCTTCGATAATCCCGATAGCGGACAGATTCTCATCGATGGTGTGGATATCTCCTCTTATGAATTGGATTCCTACCGTTCCCATGTGGTGTTAGTGGGACAGATCTGTCAGCAATTGGCAAGCGATATTGCGACCAATCTGCGTCTGGCAGCACCCGAGGCGAGCGATGAGGAATTGTGGCAGGTATTGAAAGTCGTCGAGATGGATGAAGAAGTTCGTGCCATGCCTGAGGGATTGCACACTGCGGTGGGAGAGCGCGGTACTCAGATGTCTGGCGGACAGATTCAGCGTCTTGGGCTGGCAAGGAGCCTACTGCTCAAACCTACGGTGATGATTCTTGATGAGTTCTGCGCCAATGTGAATGCGGATCTAGAAGAGGCGATTCGTGCCAATCTGAAGCGTTATTACCCGCAGATGACGATCATCGAGATTTCACATCGTCTCGATCATCTCTCGTCTGCCGATGTCATCGTCATGATGGATTCTGGACGGGTCGTCCAAATCGCCTCCGGTAAAGAGTTGGATATATCGACATCATCTCCTCTGTCTCATCTGGTGGCGAGAGATATCGATAATTGAGCGTGATGAAATGGAGGAAAGGGGCGGATATCCGCCCCTTTCCTCTACGTTCAATATCAATGAGTGGTGCGAGATAGGCGTCGAGTGGACGCGTCGATGATGAGCCCGATCACCAAGGCAATAGCTGCTGGTGCCACCCAGGGCATATGAACTGAACCTCCAGGAAGCAGATCGAGGTAGCCTCGCAAAGGAGCGAATGCGTCCAAATTCGTTGACCACAGAGCCTCAAAGATCGAGACGAAGGCGGCTGCCCACGCGGTGGTGCGATAGGTCCAGAAGAAATGGATACCGCTTAATCCTTCGGCAACCGCAAGGAGGATCAGGCAGATAGCTACAGGGTAGATGAGCTGGTTAATAGGAGCTACAACCGCCAAAATCGCTTGTAATCCCAAATTGGCCAAGATGAGAGAGACCAGCAGGTGAATGATGACGAAGGTGCGGTAGCTCAAGGAGGGTAGAAGGGAGTGGAAGTAGTGCGCTGAGGAGGTGATGAGTCCGGTAGCTGTGGTTAAACAGGCGAAGAGGACGATAACACCAAAGACGAACAGGCCAGCATGTCCAAAGACACGGATAGCGGTATGGGCGAGAGCTTCAGCTCCATTGGAGTAATTTTGGTCGGCAATGCGCACACCGATAGCTGCGAGGCCGATATAGATGATGGCGAGCAGAAGGCCAGCAATTGCCGCAACGATAGAGGTTGCTTTCAAAAGGGAGCGTGGAGTTTCAAAACCGCGTTTGCGCATCTCGAAGATGATGACGAATCCAAAGACCAGCGAGGCGATGGCGTCCATGGTGAAATATCCCTGGATGAGACCGGTCTGTAAAGGAGCGTGTACATAATCATTTGCCGGAGCGGTGGATAGGGCAGGCAATGTGGTGACGACGGTAGCGATCAATATGAGCAAGAAGATCAACAAGATGGGGGTCAGAATCGCTCCAACCCGGTCGATGATCGTCCCTGGGGAGAGGACGAAAAAACTTGTGATCGCAAAGAAAACTACGAGGAAAGCAAAAAGCCATATGCGATCTGCCCCAGCTGAATGCTCAGCAAGCAGGGGTTTGATAGCGATCTCGTAGCTCACGGTCGCCACGCGGGGGATGGCGTAGAGCATTCCCGTGGATAGGAAGACGATGATAAGGAAGGTGCGTCCGAGAAGGTGCCCGATACGTCCGGCGATCGTATCCTTTTCCTCTGGACGAGCAGTTGATGCTGCGATCATGCCCAAGAGGGGGAGCAGAACGCCAGTGGCGAGGAAACCGAGGGTAGCGGCGGTGATATTCGTTCCAGAATCCACACCGATCATGACGGGGAAAATCAGATTACCCGCTCCAAAATACATAGCGAAGAGGGCGAATCCGCTGACGAGAAAGATGTAGATCTTATTGTTGTTGTAATGCATCGTATTCCTGTGAGGTCAAATAAAAATGCCGACCTCACTTTAGTGGAATTTTCATCTCAGTGGATATAGGTCTATCTGGCGAGATCAATTTTTCTTGCAAAGATGTCTAAAGAAACGCCGTCCGCTATGGTGTCCCAGGCTGGCGCGGGCTTTCCATAAGGCCTTCGCGATGGTCATATCGGTCGGTTCAGTGATTTTCATCGACATGCGTGACCCCTCCACCAAGGTGACGTGAGATCCGGCTCTTTCAGCGCAGGTCACATCATCGGTGAATTCCTCATCGCAGCGAGCCATCCGTTCGTGGGCTTTGATGATCGTGTCGAGTTTGAACCCTTGTGGAGTTTGGATGGCGCGCAGACGGGATCGATCGACGGGACGGGTGATCTGCCCATCATCGATGAGGCGCATGGAATCGGCGACAAGGATTGCGGGTGCGACAGCTTCAGCTCCATCGTGGACAGCTTCAATCACGGTTGATACCACGCTTGCGGGAACCATGGGGCGCACAGCGTCATGAATGAGAACGGCTGAGGCGTGCCGTAGTGTGGGATCGGCTGCGACTGCTTTCAAACCGTTAAAAACCGATTCTTGGCGAGATGATCCGCCGAAGGTCTGAATGACGGGAATGGGTAAAGCCGCCATCTCGGCTCCCAGAGCCTGAGCGACAGCAGGAGAGACGACCACGACCGCGTGAGTGCATCCGCCAGCCGCCATCGCTTCTACCGACATAGCCAGAACAGCTCGTCCGGTGAGTTTGAGAGCTGCTTTGGGAATTTTGCCCCCATAACGCAATCCCAGTCCTGCTCCCACGATGACGGCGACGATCGGTTCTTGGCCCATGGAATAACTTTCGCACATAGGTGCGCAATCGGAAGAATCGGGCCTCGACTTTCTGCACCTAGCGACTGTAAGAGTGAATTCTTTCTGCCGGAGAGAAAAACTCCGCCACCTATTCACATATGTGATCATTTTAGCTAATGGCTTGACGGAGTATTTACGGTTGAATTAGCCTCTCTTGCATCGAAAGAAAATACTTTATGCACATAAATGCATATAGTTCTATAGACAGTGAGGTCTGGAGGAACGAACGATGCTGATAGGCCTAAAGGAAGCTTTGGACTACGCTGAACGCAATCGCTGTGCTCTCGCCGCAGTCAATACCCCTTTTTTTGAGTCGCTTCTAGCGGTCATCGATGTGGGGGAAAAGATGAATATCCCCATTGTTTTGCAATGTGCCCAGGTGCACGAATCCCTCGTCTCGATCGAGAAGATAGGTCCGGCGATGGTTGAACTGGCGAAGCGTTCCTCGGCTCCCTTCGTCGTCCATATCGATCATGGAGCCGATATCGACTACATCCGTACCGGACTCGATATCGGTTTCAACTCGTGCATGATCGATGCATCTGCTCATGACTATCAGACCAATATCGCCATGACCAGCGAAGTTGTTGAGATGGCTCATCGGCGAGGCGTGGACGTAGAAGCCGAACTCGGCGTGATGACTGGAAACGAAAACGGTGATCCCAGCCAAGGGGTCGCTGATGAATCCCTCTATACCGATGTCGAGATGGCGGCTCGCTTCGTCAAGGAAACTCATGTGGACTGTCTTGCCGCCTCATTCGGTACCGTCCACGGGCTCTACCGTCGTGAACCGAAACTGAATTATCAATTGATCTTTGATCTGCGCGAAGCCACTCAGGTTCCCATCGTCATGCATGGAGGATCGGGATTGAGTGACGATCAATATCGCCGCTGTATTGCCCATGGGGTGCGCAAGATCAACTACTACACCTATGCGGCGAAAGCCGCCTATGAAGCGGTACTTCCACTCGTCGACGATCCGTCCGTGATCCTCTTCCCCAATCTCGCCCGAGCAGCACAGGAAGCGGTCTATAGCGACGTCTCTTCCTTCGTTACGACGGTGAGTACTTGTGGAGAGGAGGAATGATGAGCGTTTATCACGAAAGCATCCAGGTGACCTCTCAAGGGAGCGAGCCGACCTTTATCAATATCACCGACGAGGTGAAACGCTGTATCGCGGCTTCAAAAATTTCGCAAGGCATCGTGGCGATCACCTCTCCCCACACGACATGTGCGATCTATTTCGATGAATTTGCTCATGACCTTAAAGAGAACGGTACGGATTATCTCCAAGACGATCTCAATCGCTGTCTGAGCAAGATCGTGCCGAATCAGAAAGATTTTCCGCCAGATGATGGCTATCAATATCCAGGCGAGGAGCATTATCGAGCGGTCGAATCGTGGCCGAATGCCGATCAGTATGTACCGGGGGGTGATCGCAGTCAATTATTGAATGCAGACGCCCACATCAAGGCATCTATTCTCGGCTCAAGTGAAATCTGCTCTATCGTGGATTCTCAGCTCGCCTTCGGAGTAACCGGATATCTTTTCTTCGTCGATTTTGATAGGACTCGTTCGCGTCAACGGACGTGTCATATCACGGTCATCGGAGAATAATAGACATGCCCACCTAGCTCGTCGCTGTTGACGAGATGACAACCAGGAGATCAGATGGACAATAATCCCATTCTCAAAGGGGTTGTGTGGTTCGCAGAGCACTTCATCGGACTGTTCAACGCCTCAGCTGATGCCTTCATGGGTTTGGTAAGCGGCATTCTCCCTCTCTTAATGGTGATGCTCACCGCTATGTATGCGGTGACCACATGGATTGGGGAAGAACGCGTGACGAAGGCTATCCAGTGGGCTGGACGTTTTGCGATCACTCGCTATACCCTCATGCCCTTCTTGGCGATGCTTTTGCTCACCAATCCGATGGCCTATACCTTCGGGCGTTTCTTACCCGAACGCTATAAGCCTGCTTTCTATGACGCCACCGTGTCGTTCTGTCACCCGATCACCGCTCTTTTTCCCCATGCGAATGCAGGTGAGATTTTCGTATGGACGGGGGTTTCTGCTGGAGTGATGAAGGTCGCTCCTGAAAAATATGCCTCCCTCGCAGTCCTCTACTTCATGGTGGGACTTATCGTCATCCTCATCAGAGGTATCCTCACCCAGTGGATGACAGCCTTCCTCATCAAGAAGGGTGGACATGAGCAGACTTTCAAAGGCTATGACGAAGCCTATGCCGCCGGACATCTTCAAGGAGGCCAGTGATGACCTATCGAGAAATAACGGTCACGAAAGGAACAGGCGGTTGGGGAGACGGCTTGCGTCTATTGCCCACCGATGAGAAGAAGATCATCTTGTCCGTCACCGGTGGAGGGATCCATCCGGTCGCCCAGAAGATGGCGGAGTTATCGGGCGGACAGGCGGTGGACGGATTCACCAATCACGTGGATGATAAAGATGTATTAGCTGTCGTCATCAATTGCGGTGGGACAGCGCGTATCGGCGTCTATCCGAAGAAGCGTATCCCGACTGTCGATATATATCCAGGATCCCCTACAGGTCCTCTCGCTCAGTTCATCACTCCCGATATCTTCGTCTCGGCGGTGGGCGTGGAACAGATCGCTATCACCTCGTCTGTTACAGAGGATATACCGCCTAGAGAAGAGCATATATCGACTTCGGCAGAAGAAGGTGAACCTGCTCGTCCGATGCCTACGCCAGAGGCGATGAAGGGTTCTATGGGAATTGTGGTCTCCTTCGGCAACTGGATCGGCTATGTTATCAATACCCTTCTATCGTCTGGACGCCAGGCTCTCGATATCATTCTCAAAACGGTTCTGCCTTTCATGGCCTATGTGGGTTTGCTGATCGGCATTGTGAACTACACCGGGATCTCGCAGGTATTGGCGAATTGGGTAACTCCTTTGGCGAGCAATCCTTTCGGACTGATCCTTTTGGGATTCATTGTGGCATTGCCATTTCTCTCACCGATTTTGGGGCCAGGAGCCGCAATCGCTCAGGTGGTCGGTGTGCTCATGGGAACACAGATCGGGGTTGGGGCTCTCCCTGTCCAATACGCTTTGCCAACACTTTTCGCCATCGATGGACAAGTCGGTTGTGATTTTATCCCCGTCGGTCTCTCGCTGGGAGAAGCCAAACCAGAGACCGTCTCGGTAGGTGTTTCAGCAATTCTCTTCACCCGTCTTATCACATCGCCGTTGGCAGTCTTGATCGCCTATCTGGCATCCTTCCTGCTGGTCTGATATGTCGAAAGGATAGCTATGACTACTGTATGGAATGCGACGGTTGAATCTATCGGCGGGGAGGCTGCCGACATGATCGAAGCCGGTCTTCTGATTCTCTTCGCCTCCCCCGTCCCCGATGCTTTGGCTGATGTCAGCGTTATTCACGACATGAAAGCTGCTCCTCTGCATCCGATCGCTGCCAATGATCGCATCGTGATCGGTGAGGAATCGTGGACGATCACCGAGGTCGGTGAGAGAGCCAATGATAATTTGACCGAATTGGGTCATATCGTTCTCTATGCCAATCAACCTGATCAAGAATTGTTGCCTGGAGCGATGAAGATCGAAGGAGGCGATCTGGTGATCCCTACGGTGGGATCGAGCGTCTCTTTCGTTCAGGAGTGACGATGGCCGGGAATGTGGGTATTTTTCCGCTGATTCTTTTCGTCGCCTTTTGTCTTTCGGTCGTGTTGACATTGGCGCAACATAAGGCATATCAACAGGAATTGAATCGTGCGCTGAGAGTCCCTGAAGCCGATGATCCAATGTGCATCTTGATATCTGGACGAAGTCGCACATGGCGTGGTGGAGCGGTGATCGTGGCGATTATCAACACCGTTGACAAGCGCATCGTTTACGCCTCTGTCATGAAAGGTATCAGCGTATTCGCTCGATTCAAGCCATACCCTTCCCTGCTTGGTCCGATCGATCAGGTGGAGAACAAGATGACAGATAAACGTCTTGTTAAGGCGTGGACGATGGCTCACGCACAGATCGTTTCTCAACAAAGACACGTGGTTAGACGTCGCATGTCGTCTACTACTCAATCGACATATCAAGCCCGATAGTGATTCTCGTCAACGGACGAATCGTGCAGAATCAAAGAAAGGAATAACGATGGGCTATACGCGACAACTTCTCGAACGCGAAGCTCAACTTGGACGTCCCGTCCTCGTCGGTGTGGTGGGAGCTGGACAGATGGGATCGGGATTGATCGCCACCATCTGTAATGCTCCCGGCATGACGGTAGCCGCCGTTGCCGATGTCGTTATAGACAAAGCTACCTCCGCTTTGGAAGCGGCTGGCAAGAAGGACATTCTCGTCGCCGGAGACGATATCGATGCTGCGATCAAAGCTGTTGAAGATGGTAAACCCGTAGCGATCAGTAACGGCTTGTCGATGCCTGAATTGCCTGTCGATATCGTGGTCGAAGTCTCGGGTGTGCCCGAAGTCGCCGCTCAGATCGCCTATACCTGTATCACTCATCAAAAGCATGTGGCTCTCATGACGGTGGAAGCCGATATCACCGTCGGTGTACTCCTCAGTTCTATGGCGAATGCGGGTAAGAGCGTCTATACGGTCATGCGCGGTGATGAGCCGGTGGAATGTCTGAAGTT
This sequence comes from Actinomycetes bacterium, assembly GCA_023419175.1. Taxonomy (GTDB): domain Bacteria; phylum Actinomycetota; class Actinomycetes; order Propionibacteriales; family Propionibacteriaceae; genus Brooklawnia. The sequence goes on along the minus strand of JAEZYG010000030.1, from coordinate 392 downwards.
GGTGGAATATGCCGAAGATCTCGGTTTGACTGTCATCTGTGCGGGCAAGGGAAAGAATAATCCGAATATCCCCACCTCGGTTCCTGAAGACAATGAGGAAGAAGCAGCTCGTAAGAAGATGAATCCGAGAATGCTCACCGAATTCACCGATGGTACGAAGACTCAGCTTGAGATGGCGGCTTTGTCGAATGCGACCAATCTGCCAGTTGAGGTGGACGGAATGCATGGTCCGGCATGTGATATCGATCAGTTGGCCACCACCTTACGTCCTGAAGCGGACGGAGGAATCCTCTCCTTCGACAAAGGAGCGGTGGTTGAATATGTCACGGGCAATGTGGCGCCTGGAGTATTCGTCATCGTCAAATCTGAATCGGATGTGGTGACCCATGAGC
>JAEZYG010000068.1 GCA_023419175.1 Actinomycetes bacterium | reverse complement strand
GGAATGTACCCAATATTTTGACCATCATTCGCATCGTTTTGGTTCCTGTCTTTTTTATCGTCTTGATCCTCCACCCTCACGATCAGCAGTGGCGTCTATGGTCTGCAGCGATCTTTTGTATCGCGATTTTGACCGATACCGCAGATGGATATATCGCACGTAAATACGATCTCGTGACAGATTTCGGCAAGATTTTCGACCCCATCGCCGATAAGGCGCTGACGGGTTTAGCCTTCATCGGACTGTCGATTATCTCAGAATTGCCCTGGGTGATGACTATCATCATCTTGATACGCGAACAAGGAATTACCTTCTTGCGTATGGCCGTTTTGAAATACGGCGTGATCGCTGCTAACCGTGGCGGAAAGTTGAAAACAGTTCTTCAGTCGATCGCTCTCATGCTCTTCTTATTGTGGCTTCCACAGATGGGAACCGCCTATCAGATGGTCAAGTGGACGGTGATGTGGGCAGCTTTTTTGATGACGATTATTACGGGTCTCGACTATGTGAGAGCAGCATGGATTTTACGTCGAGATGCCCTTGCTGCTTCTGAGGCAAACGATGCCGATAGATCATCTTCTCATTCAGATAATGCGGCATGAGCGAGTCGGCTAGGCATATGATCGATCTGCTGAGATCTGCTCAGTTGACAATCGCCACCTGCGAGTCGATGACTGCTGGGGGAATCGCTGCAAGACTCGCCGATATTCCTGGAGCATCTGCGGTTTTACGTGGTGGTTTAATCACCTATGCCAGCGATTTGAAAATCTCCCTTGCTCAAGTCGATGCTGACCATATAAGAAAATATGGAGTTATCAACGACTACACCGCACGCCAGATGGCTAAAGGAGCTCGTCGTCTATGCCGCAGCGATATCGGACTATCGGTAACAGGAGTGGCAGGGCCAGATCGTCAAGATGGAGCTGATGTGGGAACGGTGTGGACAGCCTTAGCAGCATCGACGTGGAGTGAATCACAGTGTTTTTTCTTAGACGGAGATCGCAACGAGATTCGCAGATCCAGTATCGATGTCATCGTGAGGTGGGCAATCCAAATTCTCGATTCCAAGAAAGTTCGCTGAGGAAGAAAATTCTTCTTGTGAAACGGAATGAATCGATCCTCTCATTCGTTATAGAGATATAGCGCTTGATCGATCGATGATATGAAGGGAGAAATCGGATGGCTGCTTTGGCTCGTGAACTGCTCGGAGAGGTTCTGCGCGAAGAACGCATCCGTCAAGGGCGCACTTTACGAGAGGTCTCTACAGCTGCTCGTGTCAGCCTTGGTTATCTTTCTGAAGTCGAGCGTGGCCAAAAAGAGGCTTCGAGCGAGCTATTGCAATCGATTAGCGATGCCCTAGGAGCTCCTCTGTCCGCGATTTATTCGATGGTGGCACAGCGTTTCACTCAGGCTGAGTCCACTCAGAATACGGTTCTTGCCGCCTGATCTTGTCTTAGGATCAGTGAATCCCCTATCGTAAGCGAATGCGTGAAGCGGAATTATGGACGCGCCTTGGTGCGCTTCTTGGCGATGATTATTCGAAAGCCTGGGCTGAGATGACAGCTATTACAGGGCTGGAATCGAAAACTGTCTTAGAGGCTTTGCGAGAAGGAATCCCTCCTAAAAAGATCTGGCGTCATGTATGCGATTTCCTCGAAGTGAACGAAAATCAACGCTAAGTCACTCTTTGCCAATCGAACTGTTGTTCTGATAATCTGTGGATATCATCGCTGCTGTCCACAGAATGCAGATTTTTGAACACGTGCTGGGGTGGACTCGCATCGTCAAGATAGGCGTTTATCTCTAACGCCACATATTGACACTAGAAAGGATCTCCCATGGCTGTTAGTTCAAGTCGTGCTGCCAGCCGCGATAAAGCGGTTTCCAGTCGAGAAAAAGCTCTTAACGAGGCTCTTGAAGCCATCACGAAAGCCCACGGCAAAGGTGCTGTGATGCGTCTAGGAGACCAGACTCATGCTCAGATTGAAGTCATCCCTACAGGTGCTTTATCTCTCGATATCGCTTTGGGAATCGGAGGACTTCCTCGTGGACGAATCGTCGAAGTCTACGGCGCAGAATCCAGCGGTAAGACGACTTTGGCTCTCCACGCTATCGCAAGCGCTCAACGAGAAGGGGGAACGTGCGCTTTTATCGATGCGGAACATGCACTTGATCCGGTCTATGCTCAAGCTCTCGGCGTTGATACCGACGCCCTTTTGGTCAGCCAACCTGATAACGGAGAACAGGCTTTAGCGATTACCGATACTTTGGTCAGATCAGGAGCATTATCCCTCGTCGTCATCGACTCAGTAGCTGCTTTGACCCCTAAAGCGGAAATTGATGGCGAGATGGGGGATAGCCATGTGGGGCTCCAAGCTAGATTGATGAGTCAAGCTTTACGTAAGATGACCGGCAATCTCAAGATGACCAATACGACAGCGATCTTTATCAACCAGCTCCGTGAAAAGATCGGTGTCACCTATGGCAATAATGAGGTGACAACAGGCGGTCGAGCTTTGAAATTCTATTCTTCCATTCGTTTAGAAGTGCGTCGAGCGGAGGCATTGAAAGATCGAGAAGAGCAGATCGGCAATCACACGAAGGTGAAGGTCGTGAAGAATAAGGTTGCCCCTCCTTTCAAGACAGCTGAATTCGATATTCTTTTCGGTCATGGCATCAGTCATGAAGGTACGTTGATCGATATGGGCTTGAGTACCAAACTCATCACGAAGGCAGGAGCTTGGTATAGCTATGGGGATCGCCAACTCGGTCAGGGGAAAGAAAATGTTCGTAAACTCTTGTTGAGCGATCGTGAATTGGCCGAACAGATCGAGATGAAAATTCGTCAAGCGATGGGAATAGCTCCCATCGACGAATCTCTTCCGCATAATGTCGATCCCGAAACAGGTGAGATTAAAGACTGATGTTCTCTTGGGAAGAGAAGCCCAAAACTTCCAAAAAACGTAGGTCTTTGGTATTGAGCGATTGCGCTATGACCCGAGATGCTGCGCTAAAAGCTCTCGACAGGCGTCCATATTCTCGTGGGGAATTGACTGATTTACTCTTACGAAAGCGTGCTTCCCCCGAGGATATTGAAACCGTCCTGGATTCCTTAGAAGATGTCGGTTTGATCGATGATGAGGTTTTTGCTGCTCAATGGGTGGAATCAAGACGCAGAACTCGCCATCTTTCTCGAAGCGCTTTATATGCAGAACTTCGCGCTAAGAAAATTGATGGCGAGATTATAGAGTCGGCTCTTTCATCTATTGAGCCCGAAGATGAATACGAAACGGCTCTAAGGTTCGCCACTATGAAAGTGCGCTCCTATGCTCATCTAGATCGCTCAGTAGCCTATCGTCGTCTTCTAGGAGCTCTCATGCGCAAACGCTTCTCGTCTGATCTGTGCCATTCCCTCGCTCGGCAGCTTCTTCACATCGATGATGAGGATAGATGGTGATGGTTCATGCCATCATCCTTCTCGTCTCGATAGACTGTCATATGGAGGCACGACGTGGAGATAGTACTGATACTGATAGTTGCATTAGTGGTCATGGTGATCGCTTTCTTTATGGGAGCGATCTATTTACGAGCTTTAGTGATGAAGAAGGGACAGACTCACGATGTTGAAAACGATGAGAGAACTCAACATCTCGTCCGTCAACTGAATGAAACGCGTGAGCAATTGCGCGAGCAAAGCGCGCGACTTGATGAGAGGGAACGGCGTCTCAATGAGAGGGAGGATCAGTTCCTTCAAAATTCTGAGGTGGTGCGCAAAGAAGCTGATCGTATTCAACGTCAACGTCATGAGCTCAGCGATCAACAACGCCGATTGGATGCTGAAGAGGAACGCCTTGCCCAGCGCTGTGAGATGATCGCCCAGCTTACTCGTGATGAGGCTGTCCATGAGGTGATGGAAGAAGCTAGACGAGAGGCGACAGCTCGTGCCCATCATCTGGCGAAATCTATTGAAGATGAAGCATTGCGCAGCGCTCAACGCTCTGCGCGTAAAATTATCGCTACCGCTATCGAGCGGGTGGCGGTGACTCAAACGACAGAATCGGTCATGACCTCAGTTTCTTTACCTCATGAAGAGATGAAGGGACGTATTATCGGGCGAGAAGGTCGCAATGTGCGAACCTTTGAACAGATCACCGGTGTGACCATTCTCATCGACGATACTCCCGGTACGGTCTTATTGAGTTGTTTCGATCCCGTCCGTAGAGAAATCGCTCGCCAGACCTTGACAGCTTTAGTAGAGGACGGACGTATCCATCCATCCAGCATTGAACAAGCCTATGCTCATGCGGTAGAAGCGGTGGAAGAGACCTGCCTCAAAGCTGCTGATGATGCTTTAGAAGAAGCTGGAATTGTGGGGATTGATCCACGTCTACGCCCCACTATCGGAGCTTTGAAATATCGCACAAGCTATGGACAAAATGTATTAGCTCATTGCGTGGAGACAGCCCAATTGGCTGGAGCGATGGCCGCTGAGATCGGAGCCGATATCGATCGATGTAAACGAGCCGCTTTCCTCCACGATCTTGGAAAAGCTGTGATCACCAGTGGAGATGGATCTCATGCCCTTGAAGGAGCAGAACTCGCTCGTCGCTATGGCGAAGACGAGATCGTCGTCCATGCCATTGCAGCTCATCACAATGAGATCGAAGCTGTCAGTGTCGAAGATGTACTCACTCAAGCAGCAGATGCGATCTCGGGGGCTCGTCCAGGAGCACGACGAGAATCTCTCGAGGCCTATATTCAGCGTCTTGAGAAACTTGAAGAGGTCGCCTTAGCTCAACAGGGCGTGGACAAGGCTTTCGCCCTTCAAGCAGGACGAGAGATCAGGGTTATGGTTCTACCCGAGATGGTCGACGACCAGGCATGTGACAAGATCGCTCATGAGATCGCAGAACAGGTGGAAAAAGAAGTGACCTATCCTGGACGGATCAAGGTGACGGTGATTCGAGAATCCCGTTCGACCGTCATGGCCCATTGAGTCCTCTTGGACGCCGTCTATCAATCGTCTAAGGTGAGAAAGCCATGCCTGAAAATATGACTCACGATTCTTTGCGTACCTATCAAGTTGTCACCTACGGGTGCCAAATGAACGTCCACGATTCCGAAAGAATCGCTGGACTCTTAGAAGAAGCGGGATATATCAAAGCCCCGAGCGATGCTCCTGAAGGAGAGGCCGATCTTGTCGTATTCAATACCTGTGCGGTACGAGAGAATGCAGACAACCGTCTCTATGGCAATTTAGGACATATGGCTCAAGCTAAACGCCGTCGTCCTGGAATGCAATTGGCAGTCGGCGGTTGTATGGCTCAAAAAGACCGCGATCTCATCACGAAAAAAGCCCCTTGGGTCGATGTCGTTTTCGGAACTCATAATGTGGGATCTTTACCTGTTCTTTTGGAAAGAGCCAGGATCGAACAGGCCTCTCAAGTCGAGATCGTAGAAGCTTTAGAGACTTTCCCGTCCAATCTTCCCACCAGACGAGATTCAGCCTATGCCGCATGGGTAGCAATCAGCGTCGGCTGTAATAACACCTGCACCTTTTGCATCGTTCCATCCCTGAGAGGTAAGGAGACCGATCGTAAACCACAAGATATCCTCGATGAGATTCGCGTCCTTGTCGATCAAGGTGTCCAAGAGATCACATTATTGGGACAAAACGTCAATACCTATGGTGTGGAATTCGGGGATCGGGGAGCGTTTGCAAAACTATTACGTGCATGTGGCGATATTGACGGATTAAAACGTGTGCGTTTCGCCAGCCCTCATCCGGCATCTTTTACCGATGATGTGATCGAAGCGATGGCTGAGACTGACAATGTCATGCCAAGCTTGCATATGCCTCTTCAATCGGGATCCGATGAGGTGTTGAAGAGGATGAGACGAAGCTATCGATCCAAAAAATTCCTCGATATTCTTGCCAAAGTCCGCCATGCTATGCCTCATGCTGCGATCACTACCGATATCATCGTCGGCTTCCCTGGCGAGACAGAAGATGATTTTCGTCTCACGATGGATGTCGTTGAGCAGTCCCGCTTCAGTGCAGCTTTTACCTTCCAATATTCCATCCGTCCTGGGACTCCAGCGGGAGTGATGCCCGACCAGATCGATAAGAAGATCGTCCAAGATCGCTATGAGCGTCTCGTGGCTTTGGTCGATAGGATCGCGGAAGAAGAGAATAAGAAATTGGTTTCCACCACGGCTGAAGTGATGTTCGCTACCGGTGAGGGACGTAAAGACGATCGTACCGCTCGTCTATCAGGCAGAGCGAGAGATAACCGCCTTGTCCATGTCGCGATGCCTACAGATCCTGCGCTCATTCCTCGTCCAGGTGATATCGCTGAAGTCGAGATCACCTATGGAGCTCCTCACCATCTGATTGCAGATAGTCCGATTACCAACCTTCAACGCACTAGGGGAGGAGATGCTTGGGAACAGGCGAATCGTCCATCTGCGCAGCTGAAGGGAGTCGGTATCGGTATGCCACGGATGCCACAGCGATGAGCGTTCCTCTCATCGTCTTGGTTGGAGCGACAGCTTCGGGAAAATCCCGTCTAGCTGTTCAACTGGCGCACTGTCTTCACGCCCAAGGCCGAGCGTGCGAAATCATCAATGCGGATTCGATGTGTATCTACCGTGGCATGGATATCGGTACGGCAAAACCCACCATGGCGGAGCGAGAAGGGATCCCTCACCATCTGCTCGATATCCTTGAGGTCTATCAGGATGCTTCCGTTGCTGAATTTCAGCAGATGGCACGACGATCTATCGCAGATCTGCGAGCTCGTTCCATCATCCCCATTATCGTGGGAGGAAGTAGCCTCTACAATCGAGCGATTACCGATCATTTTGATTTCCCCGGCACGGATCCGCAGCGTCGAGCCTATTGGAATGAGCAACTTGAGATTCATGGAAGTCACTATCTGCACGATCTTCTTGGCAGAAGATGTCCTGAGGCTGCTGACGGTATCTTGCCAGGAAATGGACGTCGTATCGTTCGCGCTCTAGAGGTGATCGATTTAACCGGCAGTTTTTCTTCCTCTCTTCCCGATCACGTCTATGCCCTTGACGATGTCATTCAATGGGGGATTGCGATTGAACGCAGTGATCTTGATGAAGCGATTGAACGCAGGGTCGACATGATGCTCGATGAAGGTCTTGTAGATGAGGTAAAATCCCTGATAGATCAAGGATTGCGTGAAGGAAAGACAGCTCAACGAGGGCTGGGATATCGACAGATATTGGAATATCTCGATTCCGAATGCAGCTTGGAACAAGCACGCGATAATACGGTGGTAGCGACGAGACGTTTCTCCCGTAAACAGTTGATGTGGTATCGCAAAGATCCACGTATCCAATGGTTCGAACGCCATGAGGATACGGCCAAACGGATGCTGTCGCATCTGCAGCGATGGGAAGATGGACGATGAGGACAGTTGAATTCACCAAAGGACATGCGACGAAGAATGATTTCATCATTCTTGAAGATCTCGACAACCATCTACGCCTCACCGATCAACAGATCCGTAAGCTATGCGATCGCAGATCTGGAATCGGGGCTGATGGGATTCTACGAGTTGCTGCCAGCACAGATCCACGCGCTGATTGGTTCATGGACTATCGCAATGCAGACGCATCTCTAGCTGAGATGTGCGGTAATGGATTGCGATTATTCATACGCTATCTTTACGATTCCGGATTGGATCGTAAAGATACGATCGCTGTCATGACTCGAGCAGGTTTGCGGTATGGATCCGTTCTCAACGATAGGGTTCGTGTCTCAATGGGTCGCGTCCGATTGGGAGAGATGACCACGATTGGTCTCGACGGAGATATTTTCAATGCCCAACACGTCAATGTGGGTAATCCTCATGCCGTCATCGAGCTTTCCGATAGAGCACAGCTGGACTCTCTCAATCTGCTAGAAAAACCCCTCTATGATCCGACAGTTTTCCCCGATGGGACGAATGTGGAATGCATTTTTATCGATCATGATCGTATCCAGATGAGGGTCTGGGAACGAGGAGTTGGAGAGACGTACTCATGCGGAACAGGTGTCGTTGCAAGCGCCTGCGTCGCAGCACGAAAGAATGATCTTTCTCGGGTAAAAGTATGCGTTTTGGGCGGAGAGCTCGATGTGGACTGGCAAGGCGACGAAAGCTATCTGACAGGTCCTGCTGACATTACTGCTCGTGGACAAGCCTATCTGCAAGGAGAATGATATGGCTGAGATGATCCATGATGGTAATCCAGGTGAATACGATCTTGATGAGCGTCATTCACTACGACGCGTCGTTGGCTTATCTACGGAGTTGGACGATGTTACAGAGGTGGAATATCGTCAGCTTAGATTAGAAAAAGTCATTCTCGTCAGCGTCTGGGTGAGCGGGACTCAACAAGATGCTGACAATGCGATGATGGAACTTAAAGCTCTGGCTGAAACAGCAGGATCTCAGGTGATGGATGCCTTGATCCAACGTCGCTCCCATCCGGATCCCGCTACCTATATCGGTTCTGGAAAGGTGGATGAGCTTCGCGCATTGGTGGCGATGAGTGGAGCCGATACCGTGATCTGTGATGGTGAGCTTTCCCCCGCACAGTTGAGAACCTTGGAAGATCGCGTCAAGGTCAAGGTGGTCGATCGCACCGCATTGATTCTCGATATCTTCGCCCAACACGCCAAGAGCGTTGAGGGCAAGGCTCAAGTGGAGTTAGCTCAGCTTAATTATTTGAAACAGCGTCTTCGTGGATGGGGATCCTCTCTGAGCCGTCAAGTAGGTGGACGAGCCTCTGGCGGTGTCGGTATCGGTGGACGAGGTCCTGGAGAGACGAAGATTGAGACGGATCGTCGCCGGATCAATCACCGTATCTCTCTACTCCGATCCCGTCTAGCCGATATGGAAAGCACTCGACGCATCAAGCGCGCTGATCGTCGTCGCCATAAGATTCCTTCAGTGGCGATTGTCGGATATACCAATGCAGGTAAATCCTCCCTTCTCAACCGTTTAACTGGAGCAGGAGTTCTGGTAGAAAATGCTCTTTTCGCCACTTTGGATCCCACGACACGACGGTGTACAACATCCGATGGGCGTATCTACACCTTGACCGATACTGTCGGTTTCGTCCGTCATCTCCCCACCGATTTGGTAGAGGCATTCCGTTCCACACTTGAGGAATCTGCTGAAGCAGATCTACTCGTCCATGTTGTGGACGGATCGGAGCGCGACCCGATTGGTCAAATCGAAGCGGTGCGTTCGGTATTGGCAGATATCAATGCTGCTGATCTTCCCGAATTGCTGGTGGTCAATAAAATCGACCAAGCTGATCCAGACATGCTGACTATCTTGGCTCATCGTGAGGATAACGCCGTCTTTGTCTCGGCTCATAGCGGTGAAGGATTAGAAGGTCTCCAAGCCGCAATTGAAGAGCAGCTACCAACCCCTCTTCACGAAGTGAAAGTGATGATTCCGTGGAACCGTGGCGATCTGGTCAATCGATTCCATGCAGAAGCGGAGATTATCGCCGTTGAGCATCGCGAGCAGGGAAGCTATATCCATGCCAAAGTAAATCCTGATCTTGCAGGTCACGTACAGGCATATATGTGGGGTGATGATGGACGATAGTGGCGATCTCATCACCCCTTTAGCTCTGAATGCCCTTGAAAAATCCGTAGAAGATCTAGGGGGACAAGCCCGTCCAGGACAGATCGATATGGTCAAACAGGTCTGTCGATCCCTCAACGATTCCACCCATCTGCTCGTTCAAGCTGGAACGGGAACTGGAAAATCTTTGGGCTATCTGATTCCCTCTCTCATCTGGGCTATGAAGAATGACGCGAGGGTAGTTATCGCTACAGCAACCTTGGCTCTCCAACATCAACTGGCGAAAAAGGATATCCCCACAGCATCTGCAGCTGTGGAGAAAATATGTGGACGATATCCACGCACACAGATCGTCAAAGGGCGATCGAATTATGCCTGTTTGTGGAAGGTGCGCGAAGGAGCCTTTGGTGAACAGGCTTCGCTATTCGATGCTGACGAACTTCTCAATTCCTCCCAGCAGAGTACTGTCTCACGCACAGGTGCTGAGGTCGTCGCCTTACGCCAGTGGGCAGAAGATCAACGTGAATCCGGCGGATGGGCAGATCGAGATGAAGCTCCGCGCCATAGTGCACAAGCATGGATGCAGGTATCTGCTACCTCGCGGGAATGTTTGGGAAGTTCTCTTTGTGAATTCGGCGGTCAATGCTTTGCCGAGAAAGCTCGTCTGGCAGCTCGACAAGCTGATGTTGTGGTGACCAATCATGCTTTACTCGCTATCGACGCCCTCTATGATGGTGCTGCTCTACCCGAACATGAGGCGGTGATTCTTGACGAGGCCCACGAATTGACCGATCGCATCACCGATACCATCTCAGCTCATCTCTCCCTTTCCAGCCTTAAACGTCTATTGAAAAATAGCTATGACTATCTCAGCGATGAGACCTGGGAGGAATTTGATGAGGCAATCGCATCTTTCGAGGAGGAATTGACTTCTCATAAATCACAGCGTCTCGATAAAGATGATCCTCTTATCGCTTCAACTGCTCAGCTCAGATCAGCTCTCAGGTCGATGGTAAGCGCTCTCACATCGGGGTCGAGTGAAGATCCCCAGCGCCATCAACTACTCTCCCAGTTGAAAGAGACCTTTGAGATCGCCGAGCGAATCGCGACATATGATGATTGCGATGTCATCTGGGTGAGTTCCGATCAGGAAAACGAGCAGATCAATGTCGCACCTTTGTCCGTTTCGGGTTTGCTGCGAGAAAATATCTTATCTCAGCGAACAGCGATCCTTACCTCGGCAACTTTGACCTTGGGGGAGCAGTTCACCTCTGTGGCTCAATCGGTTGGATTACGCAAAGGTGATAGGGTCGAGCTCGATCAGATCAGTGAGGAACCTTTCGCCTGGAGGGCTTGTGATGTCGGTTCTCCTTTTAACTACCCTGGTCAAGGAATTCTCTATATCGCCTCCGATCTTCCCGCTCCATCTCGAGAAGGTCTCAATGAGAAGATGCTTGAGAGAATGACTGAGCTGATTGCAGCTTCTGAAGGGCATTGTCTAGGACTTTTCACCTCTCTTAAAGCTGCTCAAACGGCAGCGAAGGAGATGAGAGAACGCTTACCTCATTTGGATTTCCTCGTTCAAGGAGAGGGGCATCTAGCTCAGCTGACGAAACGTTTCGCCGACGATGAATCGGCTTCTCTATTTGGGACGCTTTCTTTGTGGCAGGGGATCGATATTCCTGGAGATTCGTGTCGTCTGGTCATCATCGATCGCATTCCTTTTCCCCGTCCAGACGATCCTCTTATACAAGCTCGCCAAGAAGCTATCGCTAAAGCTGGAGGAAATGGATTCATGTCCGTGGCCGCCACAGGGGCCGCTCTTCTCCTCGCCCAAGGTGTTGGACGCCTCATCAGACGTAGCGACGATCGAGGGCTGGTGGCTATCTTGGATTCTCGTCTGCGTAAAGCTCGCTACGGTAATTTCTTGATCTCATCTCTTCCACCTCTATGGAAAAGTGAGAATAGGGGAGTGGTTCTCGACGCCTTGAGGCGTTTAGCTCACAGCACTTCTTCCTAGATGCGTCGCATGACAGCGACAACCCGTCCAATGATGGAGGCCTCATCTCCTGGAATGGGTTCATAGGAGGGATTGCGGGGTAGGAGCCAGCGATGTCCATCTTTATCGAGAAGGACTTTGACGGTGGCTTCCCCATCGATCATGGCTGCAACGATCTGACCATTATGAGCTGTCTGCTGTTTTCGAATGACGACGTAGTCCCCATCGCAGATCGCCGCATCGATCATCGAATCTCCACGAACTTCTAACATGAACAGTTCACCATCACCTACGAGTTCTTTAGGAACTGGCATGACAGTTTCTACATGTTCATCAGCCAAAATGGGCTGGCCTGCTGCAATCTGACCGATGAGAGGGACGGCTATCGTCGAAGAGCGCAATTCACTCAGCTCTGCACGATCGGGATCCGGGAAGATACCTGGAGTTACCTCCATCGCTCGAGGTAAATTGGGATCGCGACGCAATAATCCTTTATCTTCGAGGACTTTCAACTGATGATAGACGCTTGACGGGCTTGCCAATCCAACGGCGGATCCAATCTCACGGATAGCTGGGGGATACCCACGCGTCGAGATGGATTCATGGATATATGCCAAGATGGTTCGTTGACGCTCACTCAAAGAGTTCATCTGTTCGTCAAGATCCTCAGCAGAATCGAACACGTGATCTGACGATGCGAACTGTTGCGCTTGTAATGCCTGTTGACGACGCACGACCACCATGACTTCAGTCTAAAGCCCCTTGAGAATCAATGCAAACATTTGTCCAATAATGAGGATGGAAATTTGACAAAGAGGTGGAAAAATATGGATGTTATCGAACACTTGATCTCTTCTAGCGTGGTGAGTATAGTGGGCTTATCGAACTGAAGTTCGCATATCGAACAGGTCTTCTTACCACTGTTCTAGAAGTCAAGGAGAGGCGAAATGTCTGTAGGGCACGACGTGAAGATTGAACAGCCTGAGCTGGAATTTGCTCGCACCGTCCGTCCGCGCATTCTGTCAGATCGGCGTAGACCTGCGAATCCCCGTCCAAATTTCAGGCCTTCTCATCTCCACTATCCTGGACGCCATCATCTCTATGGTGAGATATCTCATAGGGCTCATCGTCCATATGCATGTGCCGGGATTCAGCCTTCACGTCCGTGGTATGAAAGCGAACGGGCTCTCGGGATGCTCGCCGTCTCATTTATCGCAATATGCTTGCTCGCCATCATCACAATTTCCTTCCAATGGATGACAGACGAGGTTGTAGGTTTTGGAGATACCAGCGATCAGATCGGTGCGATCGCCTCGATTTCTCACACTTAATTCCTCTAGTCGCTATCTAGATAAGAGATAGCCCTGATAAGAATTTACTCATATTCTCGCTCAGTTGAACACTTGAGCATTGTTCTACTCTTTGAAACGTAGGTTCATTGCTAAGAGAAATAACGAGGTGTTGACAACCCGCAACCGATATCTCGCTAGTTAATCAATATCAATCACTTCGTTGCTATCAACGAGAGATTCCTGCCGGTTAAAGATGATTGAATGGCACATCGATTTTTTCCACGCGATGACGATGACTACTCGCATACTGAGGACAGAGATCATCACCTATGTCTCTTTCTCTTCTAAGGATTATCCACAGGCTTTTCGCTGGTTGTCCACAGGCATCTTGTGGCGGTTGGTTTTTCTGTCATGCTAGGGCGTATCTGGTGGTCTCGATGAGGAGGATAGATGCGTTTTCGTGCTGGTGTGGTGTGTGTGGGTGTGGTTGTTGTTTTGGCAGGGTGCGGGAAAGGAAGTGTTTCTTCGCAGGTGGCAGAGCCTGTGCCGTCTGTTTCTGCTTCTGCTTCTGTGATTACTCCTGGGGAGTTTTTCTCGCGTTCTGAAGACGAGATTTTCGCTGAGGCTGAGAAGACAGCGACAGCTTTTTTCTCAGCGATGTCTAAATGGCAAGAAGCACCTTCTGAGAGGTTACCTGATGAGGTCTATCGCTATACCAGCGGTGAATATACCACCGCGATTGAAAATGTGCGCTCAGCAGTGCTCGACGGAGGGTGGGTGTCTCCGAATGCTTCTCAAGGAAGGCTCAAGATAGCTAAAGCTGATCCTTTCATTCCTGAAAAAGGTATTGTGCGCATTCATGTATGCAGATTGGTGCCTGATGGTTTCTATTCAACGAATAAGGATGGAGAGAAGATCGTTGCTGAAGGAATCGCTTTCGACACCCTTTCAATGAAGTGGAAAGATGATCGGCTCGTCATCGTTGAGGGAAAATATGAAGGGAAAGAAACATGCCCGCTCCCATGATCCGTGTCACTGCTTTGATAGCCGCTATCGGTTTTACTCTCAATTGCCAAATTGCGAGAGCAGATACTCCTTCTAGTGGAGTTCACAATATTTCTGCTTCGGTTTCTGATCAGACGGTTCGTGTTGAGGTTGAGAAGCGTTGGCAGGATCATGATCGTGCTGAGGTGTTGTTATCTGATGAAGGTTCACCCAACGATCACACAGATGATGATCGTCCTATTTTTCTCCACGCGTCTATTATGACGACCACAATACCTGGGTGATGATGGATCCCCTCACCCCATCACTTCCTCCAAACGATGATGATTCTGCCGTGATCAATGATGAAACGCTGCGCTCCTTAGTCGCTCACGCGCTTTTAGAATCACCCCTCCCGCACCCAACTGTGATCGTTCAACCTGACCCGATGAACAATAGATGGAAAAAACATGTGGTCAATCTTCCTCTTTGGCTTGTTCTCACCGGTGATAAGACCCATCATTCCCATCTGTCAACCAACGGGATTACCATCACCATCAACGCCACGCGAACTATGACTCGTTTCGATATGGGAGATGGCACCCATATCGATTGCACCACCACATCATCTCGACCACACAACACCAACCCATGGGAACCATCTCCCACATGCGGATATACCTACACCCAAACAGGCACCTACACCATCACCGCCACCACCTTGTGGACTATCACCTGGAGTGCAGATACACACCACGGCACACTTGCCACCACCACCCACACCACATATCCCATCACCATCACACAACTCACCTCCCGTATCATCGGATAAAGACAGGCTTTTCAGATGAGGAAAATGAAAGTGGGGAAGTGGTCGATAAAAAGCGACAAAATACCTCGCTCACGTCCACCTGTAATGCTTGAATGAGAGATCCCCAAAGTTTTACTCGTGCTGGTAACGGATAGCGATAGATGATATGAGGGGGGGGGC
>JAEZYG010000027.1 GCA_023419175.1 Actinomycetes bacterium | reverse complement strand
CCAATCACGACTCTGATCCAATGCTATCCACTTATCGATAGGCTGAGACGAATCCTTGCCGTCCACACTGTCGTCTACGCGATGAGAGTCAGAATTGACCTCGCTGAGATCCACATCATCACTGTGCTTCTTCTTGCGTCCAAAGATCACTATTTCGCCCTTTCAGATTCGGTATTCATCTTAGCGTTGTGAGAAGAATCCTGATTCCATAGGCTTACTCCCCCGCTGGAACCATATCCCCCCACAGAACGCTGTGACTCAGGCAGGGAATCGCTCACCATAAATTCCGCTTGGATAACAGGCTGGATCACAAGCTGGGCGATCCTATCCCCCTTCTTGAGATGGATGGAGTTATCAGGATCGGTATTGAGTAGACATACCTTGATCTCTCCTCGATAGCCGGCATCGATCGTCCCAGGAGTATTCACGATGGTCAATCCATGTCTCAACGCCAAACCTGAACGAGGGTGGACGAATGCGGCATATCCGAGGGGAAGGGCGATAGCGATCCCTGTGGGAACAAGAATCCGTTCTCCAGGAGCGAGATCGACATCGACCGTGGTGGACAGATCAGCTCCTGCATCACCCGGATGGGCATAGCACGGTATCTCCACATCTGGATCAAGACGTTGGATAGCTATCTGACAGCGTTGTTGGAAGTTATCGTGCACGGTCTCTAAGCCTAATACACACGCAAAGAGATCTGACCCATTAGGATGTTTCTATCCGATCGTCTGTTGACTACAGGAGAAAGCTATGGAGTTCAAGATTGTGGCGGGTGCTCTCGGCGCCATCGCCACCTTCGCTGTTCAAAAACTCATCCGCAGCGGATGGACAACGATCACTGGCCATGAGCCGCCGGATCCAGACGATCCCGAGGCATCAACCGCTGAGGCGATCGCGTGGGTTGCTGCAAGTGCCGTCGGTGTTGCTGTCGCTCAGGTCGCTGCCCGTCGTATCGCCGCCAATCGCTATTCACAGCTCGGCAAGAAGGTGCGACGTAGCGCCTCTCATGCTGAGAAGCTGGGAGAAAAGATCGCCGAGCAGAGCCGTAACTGATCTGTTCATATCACAAGAGGGAGGCTGATAGCCTCCCTCTTTGCGCATCCATTCGCGTTGATTTGTCCTTGATTAGACGCAATCGACGCAATATTTGTCCTCACCCTTAGTCTCGGCAAGCTGACTGTGGCTTTTCACCAAGAAGCAGCTTGCACAGGTGAATTCATTGGCTTGACGAGGCAGCACCCTTACCGTCAACTCTTCATGAGAAAGATCTGCACCTGGAAGCTCAAAAGCTTCAGCAGCTTCCACCTCATCTTCATCGACTTGACCGGAGGCCTTGTCATTGCGACGAGACTTGAGCTCTTCGAGAGAATCCTCGCTCATCTCCTCATCGGACTTGCGCGGAGCATCGTAATCGGTTGCCATCGTTGTGCCCTTCCACCTCGTCCGTATCGCTACGGCATTATCTTCACGCCTATGCCCCGTTTCATCTCGGGGTCGTTGTCATCTTGTACCATATAACAGTGCTCAAGGTGGAATTTTGACATATTTCACCCGATAGCTCACATTTGCGTCCATCTCCACGGCGGTGCACACCTTCCGTAAGGCTATGGGCGCGATAGATTAGGGATTAGGCAGATATATTCAGCGATCAGGAGAGATGCATGGAAAGCGCTCTGAGCCCACGTGAGATCCAGCAAAGGATTCGCGCAGGTCTCTCTGTTCAGCAGGTCGCCCAGATGGCCGGAGTCGATGTCGAACGGATCGATGCTTTTGCCGCTCCTGTCCTCGCCGAACGCGAACATATCCTTTTCCAAGCTCGCCGCTCCCCCTTACGTCGCGCTCATCATTCCAGCGAAGATAGCCTTGCCAATGCTGTTCAGACAGGATTGAGCGAACGTTCCATCGATCCTGACGATATTCAATGGGAAGCAAGACGCGACGATAACCGTCAATGGATTATCGATATCACCTGGTTGGACGATATCGCTGACCATAAGGCTTCTTTCCGTTTCGACCAACGCGGACGATTCTGCGCCCCTATGGACGACGAAGCGCGAGATTTAGTCAACGATCGTCCACAGAGTACACAGACCTCGTCCAGCGTCGAAGACGAACCGACTATCGATCTGCACGATGAATTGGCCATGGTTCGCCTCGTCCAAGACGATCATGAGCCTCCTGTCGTCGTGCCCGATATTCCGCGTTCAAAGATCCTCCAACTCCCTGCAGACGTTGAGCCTGTCGAACTTGATGATTACACCGAAGCGGAATTTGAGCAGGTGGACGGCGTCTACGATATCGTTCCACATACACGTAGCGATATGGACGTTCTTTACGATATGTTGGCTGGATTCAATGAGGATTCGGTACGTATCTATACCGATTTGACTCGTCCCGTAGCCGCCCAAGTCAACCAAGACGAGATAGAAGAAGCCGAGATCTTCACAGAGGAGAATGAGGAGCAGCCTTCGTCCATATCGGATAGCAATCTCGACGATCTCGTTGACGACGTTCGTTCAGCCTATGATAAGCATTCTCATGCAGAGGCTACAAGCGATCTAGATGATGGGATTTCACCTATCGCCGATGAAGATAAGAACGAATCGACATCAAACGATAGCCAACAGCCCGTTCAAGAAGCCCTCATCGGACAGGCGGCACCGGTCAAAAAACCGAAGAAGAAACGCGCCTCTGTCCCCTCATGGGATCAGATCATGTTTGGAGCTCCGAAGCCGAAGAAATAGTCACACGATGATGAGCGGAATGAGCGATTCCGCCGCTGTGAGAGAGCCGTGCTGTCCTACGAGATGAATCTCTTTAGGCTTCGTCCATGTCATGACCGCCCAGCGATCACGCATCGCCACGATCACATCGCCAAAGCGATCCTCGACTGCTGTATCCACCTTGCCGAATAGACCAAGGTTGATCGCTTCCTGCCTGGTCCATACCTCAGCACGATCACCTAAGAAACTACGCCAATTGTGGGCGATACTCTTAGGATCTGTCCCATAGAGATGGCGTAGACGCCCCTCCCCTGCGATGAGGGAAAGACCTCGAGATAACTGAGGATGATCTTCAATCATGATGATCTGATCGCGATCCACATCGATCATGCCATGATCTGCCGTCACCACGATTCGACAACTCTCATCGAGCTCATCGCGTAGGCGCTCAATCCATTCATCGACGCTATCGAGGCTATCGCTCCAGCGGGGTGCAGAGGATCCTTCCAGATGGGCGATATGATCGAGTCTGCGTTCATAGGTAAAGACGAGTCGATGATCGAGAAGTGCTCGACGGATAGAGAGCAAACGCTCATCACTATCTTCTTCATTGCTTATGGGATAGAAATCGGATCCATCAAGAGCTACCTTCGTCAATCCCGAATTTTCAAATTGAGCCAAACTGACCGTTGCGGTTGTCATCCCGCACGCCGACAGGCGAGCGAAATAGCTTGGATGGGTATGAAAGCTGTGAGGATCGACAAAAGCAGGCCAGGATAAGGGAGTTAAGGTCTGCTCTCCATAGCGGAAACTATATCCTGCGATCCCGTGACTACCTGGATCTTCTCCAAGTCCCAGACTTGCCATCGCGGTAGCTGTGGTTGAAGGAATAGAGGACATAGCCTCAATAGACGAACTGAGAGCCTCACTCAAAAAGGGGGCTCTACATCGATGATCTTCTAGAAGATAACGACCTAATCCGTCCACGAGAACGAGGACATAGCGCTCGGCAGGTTCCAGATCAAAAGCCTTATATCCCACTTCGCCACCGCTGAGTTGATTGGCGATTGTGGGAAGGATATCGCTGATGGTCACCTTCCTATCGGAGGGATAGATGAAATCGTAGCGAGATGAAATCATCGTCCAACTCTGCGTTGTAGCGCGGCGCCGAAAGCGATAAGGCGGGCGACATTCTCCGCTCCATCAGCGGCTGGACTCATACGAATGACGATATCTTCTTTTGTTGCCCCTCCGGTATATCCATGATCTGCTTCACAGGTCGGATCAGCACAACGAGCTGGTTCGACATCGATACGGCGGGTCGATCCCCAATTCAAACTGAGCCACGTCTCACTGATATAGGACTGTCCATCATTGAATAATTCGGCATTTTCCACTGAACGTGTCATCACCACAGCTCCAAGAAGAGACAGAGGAACGACCTCAGTCGAGGTGATAGCGGCAGGATGAGAGGATCGGGTACTCTCTTGAGCTTCATCGGTATGACAGACGATCAAGCGGGTCGCGGTGAGGATCAAGATCGACAGGTGACGTCCCACATTATCTCTGCCGAAAGTAGCCGCATGATGAAGAAGAAAATCGTCGATAGGTTCATCTCCAAGAGCCAATGTGACAGAATCGCTTACCAATTGTGGAAAGAAACCGCAGTTGGCGATCTGCTCTGCCA
>JAEZYG010000088.1 GCA_023419175.1 Actinomycetes bacterium | reverse complement strand
CGAGCCATCGTAGTAAACAGCCTTCGTCACGTCGGCAGAATCCAGATCGTCCTTGGAGTTGAAGTAGTAGTGGTTCTCGGTGAAGGTACCGGTCTTCTTCTCAGCTGGAGGCTGGGGTTCGGGATTGGGGTCTGCTTTCTTGACGTAATAGTAGTTGACCGACAATTCGGTATCGGCAACGAAATGACCCTTGGTCTCCTTGCCTCCCTTATCGAATGTTGCAGGATGGTTGCCACCTTCGACTAAGACTAGCTCGTAGCCGTCCTTATCGATCTTGGCGGTGGTGTACTGCTCGGATTCAGATCCTTCAGCATTCTTACGAACCTTATGGGATTCATCTAGAGAATCGACCTTCTTGGCATCCAAATCTTCCTGAGAATCAAAGTAGTAGTGATTCTCGACGAAGGTGCCCTTCTTCTCTTCGGCTGAAGGTTCGGGGGTGTCTTTGAGGTAGTAGTAGGTGACAACGACCTGTTTATCGGCAACATAATTGCCCTTGGTTTCTTCTCCTGTTTCGGAGAATTTAGCTTCGGGATCGGTTGATCCGATGACTTTGACCAGATGGTAGCCAGTCTTATCTGCTTTGGCGGTGGTGTATTGATCGGATTCTGTGCCGGTGGTGGGATCCTTTTCGGTCTTGTCAGCGGCTTTTTCGATCTGATCGGCTTTCAAGGCCTCTTCATCGTCGAAGTAGTAGTGCTTTTCGACAAAGGTGCCCTTCTTGGGTTCTTCTTTCACATAGCAATAGGTGACAGACAGATCTTCACCGGCGACATAGTGTCCAGTAGCCGTATCTCCATTGGTATTATGAGCGACTTTTTCGCTGGACGGAGTCACTTTGTGGAGAATATAGCCAGCCTTGTCGACCTTGGCGGTGGTGTATTCGTCCGTCTCAGTACCAGTAGTGGCTTCCTTCTCCTCTTTGGAAGCTGCAGCGTTGGCATCGCAGGTCTCGGCGGCTTCTACGCTATCGAAGTAGTAGTGCTTTTCGGTGAAGGTGCCGGTCTTAGGAGCGTCCTTGACATAGAAATAATTCACTGACAATTCGGTTTCAGGCTCGTAATTGCCCTTCGTCTCAGCTCCAGCTGGATCGAATTTAGCCGGATGTTCCTTGCCGCCTTCGACCTTGACCAGGTGGTAGCCACTCTTCTCGATCTGCTTGGTGACATATTCTTGATCTGAAGTGCCTTCGCTGCGATTGGTCGTGGGGTCACCTGCCTTGGTCAGGTCACCTGAATTGAGATCTTCGTCCGACTCGAAATAGTAGTGGTTCTCGACGAAGGTGCCCTTCTTAGGCTGTTCAACCGGTTTGGTATTCACATAGTAATAGTGGACGCGCTTATGCTTTCCGTTTTGGAAAGTGGAGTTGATAACAGAGGCGTTATCGGCAGCGACCTCAACCTTCGGATCGGAATCAGAATCGGCTTTAACAAGCTTGTAATTGCCCAATCCTCGTCCCTGAAGTTGCTCAGAGGTTAGGGCAGATGATGAGATTTTCACTCCATCAGGAGCGGATTCAGGTTCTGGAGAAGCGATTTTCTTATCGCTTTCTTCCGTGCCAGATTGCAGATCGCTTTCGCTGGCATAGAAATGATGAATCTCTTCAAAAGTTCCCCATGACGAGGCGGAAGCTGAAGAATTATCCACCATCTCGAAAAGGTTTTGATCCTCGTCCATATCGGCTGTCTTGGGGACGAAAACCTTATTCGGCATCGTCAAAGCATCGGCGGGATCGGTGAGGCCGTCAACGGTAACGACATAGTTGACAAAGAGCTGATGTCCGTTGAGCTGCTCAGGTGTAAAGGTGTGGGTGAATCCTTGCTTATCGGGATTCAAAGTGATGCGCAGCCCGCTGTCTTGGAAATCATCGTTGATATGTTCCCAGACTTGGAGTTCGTGAGGGTTATCAGCTTGCCCAAAACCGTCGTAGGTGATTGTCGCCCCATTGAATTTCTGGAAGACGGTATCTGTGACGGTGACAGGCTCAGTGATGTTCGTCAACTTCTGCTGGTTGAACCCCATCATCCACGAGATTTGGTTATCGGCTAGACCATCTCCCACAGAGCCTTCTTTATTGGCTGGAAGGAAGCCAACCTTGTGCTCCATGACGTCGTATTGTTTGCCTCCAACGGTGATCTTATCTCCCACCTTATCTTTCAAGGCTAGGGGATTAGTCGATACGGACAGGTTGAAAACGCCGTTGTCGAGATTGGTCACATCATTGTCAATGGTGATAACGGGTTTGCCGTCTGTGATGACGAAGGTGCCTTTCTTTTCTCCATTGACGGTGAAATCTCGGGGAGCCTCCGTATCGGTAGTAGCAGCGAAATAATCTGGAACGTTGAGAACAATCTGTTTACCTGCAACGCCATTTTGTGCTGTGAAGGTGTATTGCAGAGTATATGTGTAGTGATTATCCGGGCCTGAATACGTGACGGCACGAATGGGTGTTAGGTCGTCGCTATCGAGCAGATTGACGCTGTTAATAGTGGTCAAAGTGGCAGCAGAGCCGTTCGCTTTCATCTCGTCTCCCTCGGCCGCATAGGAGTGCGCCGAGAATAACGAGGTGCCGAGGGAACAGAAAGCCGCAAAGACGAGCATGGCGATTGCCAGGCACAAGGAGCGGGAGGACGATCGCGCATAGGCGAGACCTGTTCTCATGGCATTCCTTTCTCGCTAGAGGTGTCAAGAAGTGAAAGCGTCTCCTCATCAAATGATTCAGATTCGCATTCGTATGATGCGATACTGCTGGGACGCAAGAGAGCGGGGAAAGCGATGTATTTTTTTTAGATGTGAAAACAATTAAGGCAACCTTGTAAAAAGAAGGTTGCCTTAATGAAAAAGAGTTTTAGTTGAAAAGTTGGGAGTCCTCCTACCCTCAGTAACGGTGCTGACGATAATAGGAGATCAGCGACCGAGTGGACGGATCTTGGTCGTTGAGAGCATCGTCATCTCCCTCGACGGCGGGAGCGATTTGGAGGGCGAGTTTCTTACCCAATTCCACCCCCCATTGATCGAAGGAATTGAGGCCCCAAAGAACGCCCTCGGTGAATGTGATGTGCTCATAGAGAGCGATGAGCTGTCCGAGGACAGAGGGGCTGAGCTCTGGAGCCATGATTGAGGTCGTGGGCTTATTCCCTGGGAAAGTGCGGGCATTGACCAAGGCCTCATCGCTTGTTCCTTCCAAACGAACTTCATCGGCTGTCTTACCAAAAGCCAAAGCCGCGGTTTGGGCGAAGAAATTCGATAAGAAGAGAGCGTGGACATCCTTCCCCCCTTCGCGCAGAGCGCGAGCGGGATTCACCACAGCGATGAAATCGGCGGGAATGACCTTCGTCCCCTGATGGATGAGCTGATAGAAAGCGTGCTGACCGTTCGTCCCCGGTTCTCCCCAGAAGATCTCTCCAGTCGTGGTGGTCACATCGGTGCCATCCCAGCGAGTGCGCTTCCCATTCGACTCCATGGTGAGCTGTTGCAGATAGGCGGGGAAGCGGTGCAGATATTGGGCGTAGGGCAAGACCGCATGGGATTGAGCATTGAAAAATCCGTTGTACCACACGTTCAACAAGCCCATGAGGACAGGAATATTGCTCTCCAAAGGAGTGGAGCGGAAATGCATATCTAGACGGTGGAAACCTTCGAGGAATTGTTTCCAATTCCTCTCGCCAAGAGCGATGATGCACGATAGCCCGACAGCGGAATCTACCGAATAGCGTCCGCCGACCCAATCCCAGAAGCCAAAGGCGTTTTGCGGGTCGATGCCGAAATCTTCTACAGCTTCCAAATTGGTTGAGACGGCGACAAAATGCTTCGAAATCGCCTCTCGACGTCTGGTGTCGGTCGGCTCAAGACCGTGATGGGATTGAAGGGAGTTGAGAAGCCAATTTTTCGCCATGCGGGCATTGGTCATCGTTTCCAAGGTGGTAAAAGTCTTGGATGCGACAATGAACAAGACGGTTTCTGGATCAAGATCGTGAGTCTTTTCGAAAATATCGCTTGGATCGATATTGCTGACAAAACGGCAGTCCAGATGGGGAGCGCAATAGGGTTTGAGCGCCTCGTAAACCATCACAGGTCCTAGATCGGAGCCACCGATACCGATATTGACGATTGTTGTAATCGGTTTGCCGGTGATTCCCGTCCACGTGCCAGAGCGTACTTTCTCGGCGAAAGAGTACATGCGGTCTAGAACCTTGTGAACCTCAGGAACGACATCTACTCCGTCCACCTCAAGGCTTGCCTCTTTAGGCAGACGCAAGGCGGTGTGGAGAACGGAGCGGTTCTCGGTGACGTTGATCTTTTCACCGTTAAACATCGCCTCACGATATTCTTCAAGACCTACTTGGCGAGCCAAATCGACCAGCGCATCGCGTACCTCATCGGTCAAGTAATTCTTCGACAGATCGACATGGAGATCAGCGGCTGTGAAGGTGAAACGCTGAGCCCGGTCGGGATCGGAGGCAAACCAGGAGCGAAAATCGACATTCAGCTCGTCGTGAAGGTGACGAAGTCGCTGCCAGGCGGGAGTAGAGGTGAGATCAACCACAGTACGCATGGCTACAGTATAAAGCCTGTCTCTTAGTCGCCGAGACGAGGTGATGGCACCGCTTAAAAAGTAAAACGGGGATGTATCCACATCCCCGTAACGCGATGATATCGCTCAGGCGACTCGACGAACCGCAGTGATCGATCCTGGATCGAGAGAGGAGACGATGACGCCAATGCCATAGTCGGCGGCGTGGACGATCTGTCCGTTGCCGATATACATAGCTGCGTGACCGCCACCATAGGCGATGATGATATCGCCTGGTTGCATCTGGTCAAGGGGGACGGGGGAACCGACTGTCGCCATCGCATAGCTCGTCCGAGGTAGGGAGACGCCGGCGGAAGCGTAGGAAGCGAGTACCAACCCAGAGCAGTCATAAGAATCGGGGCCGACAGCTCCCCAGTTATAGGGTTTGCCCACCTGAGCGAGGGCGTAGCTGACGGCGGCGCCTGCAGAGCCGCTAGCTGGGGGAGCGGCAATGACAGGTTGAGAAGCAGACGATGCTTGAGTTTGGGCTTGAGCCTGTGTGTTTTGAGCTTCTTGACGAGCGCGTTCCTCTTCGGCTTTCTTCGCCTCTTCTTCAGCCTTGCGGGCGGCTTCTTCAGCGGCGGCAGCTTCGCGTGCGCTATCGTCTGCGAATGTCTTGGACAATTCGTCCTGCTTTGCATTCAAAGCGGCATTCGCTCCCGTCATTGGGGCGACGATATCGTCGTTGTCATTGGTCTTAGTCTCATCGTGCGCTGCCAAAGCCTGATCGACTTGCTGAGTGGTTACAGCGTTGACCGAATGGGGTAATACGACCAGGGTGCCAGCGGCGATGGCGGTTGCCAAAGCGGCAGCGGTACGACGAATACGGGTCTTGGTCTTTTCGCTTGCAGCCGAGACGCGCTCGGTGAAGCGCGGAATTTGGGTCGTGGTGACCAGGGCGTCTTCGGGTTCAAAGTCAACTGGGGACTCAACCATCGTGAAGGCGCTCGCGGCGGCGATGTCATCGGTATAGCGATTGGTGAGATTCTCGTCTTCAATCAGGGCGCGACGCGGACGCGATACCTGAAATGCTGCGAGGGATGACTGAGCGAGTTCGTCTGCTTGATCCTCAAGCAAAGCTCGGCGTGCTGTCACTACTTTCTCCCTGATCGGTGATGGATGCTGAGAGAGATCTTAAGATTTATTAAAAAGAATCACAAATCCGATTCGTTCCTTTCGGCGTAAAAATGCCTTTGATAAGGTTTTTTATCTATAAAAAAAGTCTGATAATCCCTCTTAAGATTCCCCCTAGGGGTAGGGTCTAATCCCCACAACTTTTCAGATCTCGCGTAGGCTTAAGAGCGTGCACGCTCCTAAAACAGGCTCAAAATCCTATGCGGCGTTGATGTTCATTGCGATCAGCGTCCTGTGTGGTGTCTTGCTTGCGGGCATGATGATGCCCATAGTGACGATTTCTGCTGCTGCTATGCGCGCTTCGTCTGAGGGTTTGAA
This sequence comes from Actinomycetes bacterium, assembly GCA_023419175.1. GTDB lineage: Bacteria > Actinomycetota > Actinomycetes > Propionibacteriales > Propionibacteriaceae > Brooklawnia. The sequence goes on along the minus strand of JAEZYG010000088.1, from coordinate 23,836 downwards.
GAATCTGCCAGCCGATCTGGCAATCCCACCTCAGCATGAAGCCTCCAAGATTCTTCTAGCGGACGGATCTGAATTGGCGCGTTTCTACGATGAGAACCGCGTCTATGTCCCTTTGAATGAAATCTCCAAGCAGATGCGCGATGCGCAGGTCGCCATTGAAGATCATCGTTTCTATGAGCATGGAGCAATCGATCCTCAGTCGGTCGTTCGTGCGGCATTGGGCAATATCGCTGGGGGATCGATCAGCGGTGGTGGTTCGACATTGACCCAGCAATACATCAAACAGGCGCGTATCCAGATGTGTAATGGGGATAGCGACTGTGTGGCTAAAGCCCAAGAGCCAACGATCGAGCGCAAAATTTTAGAGATGCGCTATGCGATCGCTCTCGAACGTCAATTGAGTAAAGACGAGATTTTGGAACGCTATCTCAATATCGCCTATTACGGTGATGGCGCTTATGGAGTTCAGGCGGCAGCCCGGCACTATTTTGGAAAATCTGCGAAGGATCTGGACGTAGCTGAAGCGGCGATGTTGGCGGGTCTCGTCCAAAATCCTGGACAATCCGATCCGATTCACAATCTCGACGCCGCTTTGGCACGACGCGATGCTGTTTTGGATGCGCAGGTGCGTTATCAAGGGATGGATCCCGCGATAGCTGATGAAGCGCGTCAGGTTGGCTTCGATGCGTCCAAGGTGTCCCATGCTGCGAGTGGATGTGTCGGTACTCGTTATCCCTTCATTTGTGATTACGCTGCGCGTATTTTGACCAGCGATCAGATGCCATCCTTGGGCTCCGATCCGGAATCGAGGAGGGATACCCTCAACCGTGCCGGACTGACCATCACTCTTCATATAGATCCGACATTCCAAGACTATGCCCAAGATGCCGTCTCGTCAGTGGTTGGGCCACGCGATGAGGTGATCGCTGTTGCCGATACAGTCGATCCTAAGACGGGACATATTTTGGCGATGGCGCAATCTCGTCCTCACATGGGTTCGGATTCTTCTCAAGGGGAGACTTTTAAGAATTATTCGGTAAGTCAGAAGATGGGCGGAGCTGAAGGTTTCGCTTACGGTTCAACTTTTAAGATCTGGACGTTGGCTGCCGCCATTCAGCAAGGACATTTTCCCGATACCACCTACTTCAACGTTCAGCGGACGATGAATTGGCGGGGTCAATCCTTCAAGGGATGTGGGGATGATTCGTTTACTTTGGAAAGCGACTACACCACGACCAACGCGGTCGCCGGTCAAGACTCGGGCACCTTTAATGGCGTCCGAGGCATGATGTGGTCGGTCAACAATTACTTCATCAAGCTCGAACAGGTCGTAGGGCCTTGCGCTGCGGTCGATATGGCAAAACGAGCGGGGGTGGAATTGGCATTCCCTCAAGATGGACCGGATGGAATCGGCAAGGATCTCGATTCATATGCATATGTCCCCTCCTTCACATTGGGCTCGCCGATGGTGACTCCTTTGTCCATGGCATCTGCCTATGGGACTTTCGCCAATCGGGGGAAACATTGCTCTCCCGTTCTGATCAAGTCTGTTCATAATCGCGATGGTGTTGAATTGCCTATCCCCGATGCGAATTGTCGTCAGGTAATTGATGAGAAGGTTGCGGACGGAGTGAATTACGTCATGCAAAAGACTCATCAACAAGGTCTTTCGTCTGGACAATATATTCCTAACGGAATCGCTCAAGCGTCCAAGACAGGTACGTCGGATAATGCGGTTTCGGCTTCAGCATTCGTCGGTTACACTCCGGATCTATCGACGTCTGTCATCATCGCAGGAGATACCACTGCCGAGAGTTGGAAAGCTACCCCTGAAGCCGATAGAAATGTCGCTTTCATTCCCTTAGAGCCGCTCGGAGGGGCGTTGGGGATGCGTCATGCCGGTATCATCTGGCGTCCCATGATGGAACGGATGATGGAAGGAATGCCTGAATCGCAATTCGAGCCGTGGAATCCGCCCCCTGCTCCTCAAGGAGGTCAATCTCGATGAGATCTACATATGCTAGGACGCTGGGATATGCCGCTGCCTCGACTGTGGCTCTCGGCGCAGGGATCACAGTTGGAGCCTGGGTAGAAGCGCGCGCTTTTCAGGTTAAACACGTTGTTGCGCGGGTTTTACCTGAGGGAATGGAACCTTTCAATATCTTGCATCTTTCCGATGCTCATCTTGTGCCACGGCAATATCTCAAGCGGCGTTTTATCGCTTCTCTGGAGGCGTTAGAACCCGATGTGGTTATCAATACTGGCGATAATATCGGTTCAGCCGATGCGATCGAACCTCTTATCGAATCTTTTGGATCGCTTTTGGACTGTCCAGGGGCTTTTGTTTTGGGATCCAATGATCTCTATGCCCCCACTTTCCGTAATCCGGCGAGCTATCTATATGGCAATTCTGTTCCGCAGGAAGAGTCTGAAGAGTTGCCCTGGACGCTTTTAGTGGACGAGTTTGTCTCGCGAGGCTGGGTTAATGCGGAAAATGCATCAGGTGTAATCGAGATTCCATCTGGACGTATTGAAATTCGAGGAACGGCTGATGCTCACCGTTCAGCCGATGATTACGATTCTGTGAAAGGTCCGATTGGACAGGATATTCAGTTAGCTCTCGGGGTGACCCATGCGCCCTATCGCCATATCCTCGATGCGATGGTGATCGATGGGATGGACATGATTTTTGCCGGTCATACTCATGGTGGACAGATCTGCTTGCCAGGGGGGAGAGCTTTGGTGAATAACTGTGATCTTCCTCTCGGCAAGACATCGGGGTTGAGTGCTTGGCGTGCTCAAAGCAAGAGGGCTCTTTTACATGTCAGCGGTGGTATTGGGACGAGTCCGAAAGTGCCGCTCAGGCTTTTCTGCCGTCCTTCAGTCACCTTGGTGCACATGGTTGAGGCTCGGGTATAACTGCGAGGAATTCGCCTTTATCGATCATCTAGGATAGGATTTTCAAGGTTGTAAGTCACGGGGTGTGGCGCAGCTTGGTAGCGCGCTTCGTTCGGGACGAAGAGGTCGCAGGTTCAAATCCTGTCACCCCGACCAAGCGACCATGCAAAAGCAAATGACCAGAAGCCTTGGCTTCTGGTCATTTGCTTTTTGAGGGAGCGCGGGAGGGGTTGAGCGGCGCGTAGCGGCGCGAACACCCCGACGGTGTTGGGTTGTCTTAGTTGTGTGTGTTGCCTGTGGTGGGGGTCAGGTATTGCGTGGCGATGCGAATACCTTGGCGGTGGTGTATTTCTCGGAGCTGCGGCTGCGTCCATATACCTCTTATAGAGCCTGTCGATCCGTTCCTCTCTGGTGAATTCTCCCTCAAGATCAGATCTTTGCGATAGTGTGATGGGTGCGAGGGTGAAACCGATGTCAATGGAGGTCGGTCACCTGTCTCAAGGAGGAGTCATGGTCTTTCAGATCTCGCGTCGAGGTCTTTTCGGTATGGGAGCTGCCGGCGCTATTGGAGCATCTGTGTTCTCTCCATCTGCCATGGCATATGGAGGTCAACTAGCCGATCATCCTGGATATAAACCGAATCCCGCCGATCACGATCTGTTCTACGCCTTCGATACGGGTGTGTGGAATGGCTTTCAGATGACCAATGCTGCGATCAAAGTAAACCATCCGATCAAGGATGAGCGTTCCCCTTTCTTCACTGAAGGGATCTATGAAAATCCTTCTTTGCCGTGGGAACCGCGTTTTGATAACGGCTATCCCAATGTCATCTACGATGAAAATGCGAAAAAATATCGTTGCTACTACACCTTATTCATTAAGGATCCCTCATCGACTAGCACTCCTAGAGAGGAACGTCTCGATCATCCCTATCTGACATCTGGCAGGGTCACAGGATGCGCCTATGCTGAATCCGATGATGGTATCCATTGGGTGAAGCCAAAGCTTGGGGTGGTCGATCTTGACCAATTGGGAATAGAGGGTTTATCCGGTCGAGATAATAATCTGCTCTTTACCCATGTCCAGGGAACGGGTGTTCTTTACGACAAGGATGATCCCGATCCGAATCGCCGCTATAAACTTGTCACCTTGCAAGAAAAACAGACGACGAGCTTGTGCGTCGCTTTCTCAGCCGACGGTATCCACTTCTCTGAATTGCTCGCCTGGCCTGAATCGTCTGCTTCTCCGTCTCCTGGAGGGGATTGTCACAATAGCGTCTTTATCGATCCTGCCAGCGGTGAATATATCCTCATCACCCGTCTGTGGGATAACGGTGTCAGGGTGAGTGCGATCTCGCGTTCGCGTGATTTTTATAATTGGACACCTCCTGTGGAATTAGCCCGCGGTAACGGTTTTTCTCGACAGATCTATTCCATGCCTGTTTTCGCTTCTCATGGGATCTATCTCGGTTTGGCCTCTCTGTTACATCATGGCGATCGTTCGTTACCCGATTTCGATACCGTCACCCAAGAGCTGTATTGGTCAACCAATCTGGCTCAGTTTGCTCCGGTTTCATCTGAAGATGCGAGCTTCATCGTCCATGGAGATGAGAAGGGAGGTTATCCGGACGGTGATTTCGATGCCAGTGTGATCTTTGCTTCTCTCCCTCTCGAAGTCGATGGTTCGTTGGTCTTCTACTACATGGGAGGCAAGGGGAGACATACGAGCTGGCGTGAGACCGCTTTGGGCAGAGCGACGATTGAAAAGGATAAATTCGCCGCTTTAACTCCGAGAGATCCGGCATCGGTGGCGATATGCACGACTGAACGGTTCAATTTGCATGGTGGAGCTTTCGAGATCATGGCTGATATCTCTGCTCAAGGATCAATTCGATGTGCTGTCTACGATCAGAGCGGGAAGAATGTCGAGCCTGGATATGAGGCTGATGCCTGTGAGCTCAAACCTCTGTCAGGTTCGTGGTATTCGTGTACGTGGTCTGGCAAGGATTTATCGTCCCTTAATGACGGTAAAGATCGCGTATTCGTCATCGAGTTACACCAGGCTGATCTATGGGCTATTCGCGGGGATGTCAATCCGCGAGAGTTGAAATATTCCAAGGCAGTTCATTCTCAATGCATTGCTGCTGACAGCAGTCTTCCGCCCACCGTTTCGGTTCCTCTTGCCGGGGAGTGTGATAACGGATCGCCTCGTCCACGAGATGAAAAGGTTCCTACTCAACCTGATGTCGCTGAAGAAAAAGCGCATAGGCGTCCCAGAGGGCTTCCGCAGACAGGTCGCTGATCTGCCGCTCCTGTCTGGACTATCGCTCTTAAGTTCTAGAGGGCTCTGCATTCTATAAGACTAGAGTGGTACCTCTTAGGGCAAGATGCTCTATGAAGCTGATAAGAATAGGCGAATTTCTACGTTAAACGCCACGGCTACTTCAAGAAGTGATATCACAGTAAGGTGCGTATGACCTCGCATATCTACTCGAGAAAGAGATATCTATGTCCAGCCCAGACGGAACGGGAAGGGTGAGGGAACTCACCTTACGAGGCATCATCATCGGTGGTGTCATCACCTTGATCTTCACCGCAGCGAATGTCTATCTCGGACTTAAAGTCGGTTTGACCTTTGCGACATCGATTCCAGCCGCTGTCATTTCGATGGCGATCTTGCGTTTCTTCCGCGATCATTCCGTGGTGGAGAACAATATCGTCCAGACCATCGCTTCGGCTGCCGGTACCTTGTCGGCGATCATCTTCGTCCTCCCAGGCCTGGTCATCATCGGCTGGTGGACTGGCTTCCCCTATTGGACGACTGCCCTCCTTTGCGCGATCGGCGGCATTCTTGGCGTCATGTATTCCATTCCTCTTCGACGGGCTTTGGTCACTGGATCCGATCTTCCTTATCCCGAAGGTGTAGCTGCCGCTGAAGTGCTGAAAGTGGGGGATACCCATTCAGGGGCAGCCGATAACCAGCGCGGTTTACATACCATCATTATGGGAGCTCTCGCCTCGGCGGGTTATTCCTTGCTCAATGCTTTCAAAGTGTTGAATTCGTCGATTTCTACGGCCTTCAAAGTGGGCTCGGGAGGTTCTATCTTCGGTGTTGGCATGTCTTTCGCTCTCATCGGTGTCGGACATTTGGTGGGCTTGACCGTCGGTATTTCCATGCTGATCGGTATGGGATTGTCCTATGGTGTCCTCTTGCCTTTCTATAGCGCTGGACGGGTTGAAGATGGATCTGGCATGGCGGATTCCATTTCGACAATCTTTGCTCAAGATGTGCGTTTCGTCGGTGCTGGAACGATGGCGATCGCAGCGATTTGGACATTTATCAAGATCGTTGGACCTATCGTCAAGGGGATCAAAGAGGCGGTGATTTCCAGTCGAGCTCGCGCTCAAGGGCAGGTTGTTGACAAGGTTGAACAAGACCTTCCAGTCTCCGTAGTTGTTGGAACTATCGTCTTATTGATGATTCCGGTCGCCTTATTGTTGTGGAATTTCTTGTCTGGAACCGAAATTCAACATCATGCGGCGGTATTGATTATCGTCGCGGTGCTCTTCGCTTTCGTCATGGGCTTGGCGATCGCCTCCGTCTGCGGATATATGGCGGGTTTAATCGGCGCGTCCAATAGCCCCATCTCGGGTGTAGGGATTCTCGTGGCGATTGCTGCGGGTCTGATCGTCTCTGTGGTCGCCGCTTCGGATCCTGCCCATACGACTGGACTGATCGCTTTTACTCTCTTTGCGACAGCTATCGTCTTTGGTATCGCGACCATCTCGAACGATAATCTTCAAGATCTCAAGACGGGGCAGCTTGTCGGTGCGACGCCGTGGAAACAGCAGGTGGCATTGGTGATCGGAGTCGTTTTCGGGTCGATCATCATCCCTCCAGTTCTGTCGTTGATGAATACAGCTTTCGGTTTCCAAGGCGCGCCAGGAGCTGGCCCTGATGCATTGCCGGCCCCTCAGGCATCTTTGATCTCCTCCCTTGTGAGAGGAGTGCTCGGTGGAGATATGCGCTGGGATCTCATCGGCTTAGGTGTGGCTATCGGCGTGGTCGTTATCATCATCGATGAGATCTTGACCAGAAAGACTCGATTCTCCATGCCTTCTTTGGCGGTGGGTATGGGAATCTATCTGCCGATGGAGGTGACCATCCTCATTCCGATCGGAGCGCTCATCGGACTTGCCTATAACCGTCTGGCAGAAAAGACGAAACGTCCTGAAGCGGCTAAACGCCTTGGAATTCTTCTGTCTACCGGTTTGATCGTCGGCGAATCTCTTTTCGGAGTGGTCTTTGCAGGCATTGTGGCAGGAAGCGGTAGCGAGGAGCCATTGGCATTAGTCGGTGAATCTTTCGCCTCCTATGCTCCGATTATCGGAGTTTTGGTCTTTGTCGCAGGCTTGGTCGCGATCTATGCCTTGACAATCAGGAGCGCTCGTCGCGAGATCGAATCGGTGTGAACATCTTTCGATGATGCCCTCGCTTTTCGCGGGGGCATCGCTTTATCTGGAAGAATGACATTATGAATGAGCGTCCAACACTGCCGGCACATATGCTCTTGCGCCCCATCATCGAGTTGCCGCATTGCCGCCGACGCGATCTCATCGTATATGCGGAAGTGCTCATTCAAGAGGGGATGAACGCCCTCTCTCTCCCCGTGGAAAGCCGCGAGATGGTCGAGGATTTTCAGGCGATCTTTTCCCATAGGGCTTCGCTGTCGATGCATGGGGTAAAACGACGTGAGGATATCGATGGGCTATCCGATATGGGGATCGATTTCGTCTCTGTCAATACATATGATCGTACGATCGCCTCTTATCTGGTCGATGCTGGTATGTCATGTGCGATGTCAGCTTTGACGCCCACTGAGATTTGGGATCTGTGGAGAAATGCTCCTATCAGCGCGGTGATGATCGATCCTCCGATGGTATTTGGATCGGCTTATCCGGCGAAGATTGCGCGTTCCTTTCCCGATATTCCTCTGATTCCTCGACATGTCAATACGGCCTATGATGTCAAGGCGTGGCGTGAATATATGTCCGCTGCTATCGTTGGTGATCTTTTCGTCGGCGCCTATTCCAGTGGACGAGACCTTACCGCTTTGCGTCTGCGCTGTCGCAAGATGGCGGCACAATTTCCTATCTCCACTCCTCAAGGGTGAATTATCCACAGATTCCAAGAAGAGTTGAAAAAGTTCTGAGAAAAGTTTAGGGTTCGTGGTGGATTGTAACCTTCGACCTGGAGGCGCCGTGAGTGCACGCCGAGCTCTTGAGCAGATCGATAGCTTATCTTTCGATGAGTCAAACGCCTATCGTCCGGCGCGTCGCGCCCTAGAGATCGACCCTATTGAAACCTGCGCGATGAGCGATTCGGGGTCGCCTACCTCAATACTTCCGCGTTTTTCGACCCGCCTTGCCCTCCTCGATCGTCGAAAAAAGGTTAAGAGTCGCACTCTCGCAACGGCATCTGCCCTTCTGCTCGCCTCGGGCGCTATCTTCGCCATTCCCAACGCTCTAGGCATTCAAGATGGCCAATCTGCCTATGTGGGCGTTGCGGATGCCACTGCTTCACCCGAGCAGGCGGTGGAGATCTCCCAAGTCGTCACCGAAGCTGATGCTCACCGTAAGGAGCAGGCGCTCAAGGAAGCAGACGAGCGACTGCGTGATAGGCAGTCATCCCTTGCTCAAGAATGGGAAAATCTTCGTCAGGAAGAGATGACGCAAAGAGAACAGGCATCTGGGGATCATCCAGTAGTCAGCGCAGAGTGCGCCCTAGGGGATGGCTCTCAATTGGGAATTACCCCTCAAGCTCAGGTGGTCTATCGTCAGGTCTGCGCTAAATTCCCCTCTATCACCACATATGGAGGGTGGAGAGCTAGCAATGACGATCACGGACAGGGCAGAGCGATCGACATCATGATTTCGTCAGATCCGGGATGGGAAGTCGCCAACTGGCTGGTTGCCAATGCAGAGGCTCTCAATGTGGAATATGTGATCTATCAGCAATCCATATGGGGTAGTTGGGCTCCTGGTGCCGGTTTTACACCTATGGAAGATCGTGGCTCTATCACCGCCAATCACTATGACCATGTCCATGTGACGGTGCGCGCATAATCGGCTTGTAGAGGTAGAAAGCCTCATTGCGTCCTCATGCTGTAGGCGGGGACAAACGTCCATACAATGATGCTTTTCAAACTATGAGAAAACACGTGTAAATTGAGAGGCAACGCTTCAAGGAAGGAGCGCCTCTGATGGCGACAGAAGATCCCGAGAATTGGCCCTTGAAGGCCAAGTGCCGCGGGATGGCTGACGCCCTTTTCCCTGAAGGGAAAGATCAAAAAAAGGTCAAGACGATCTGTTCAACCTGTCCAGTGCGAGCTCAATGTCTTGCAGAAGCCCTTGATAATCGTATCGAATGGGGTGTGTGGGGAGGTATGACGGAGAGGGAACGCCGTCAACTTCTCAAGCAGCGTCCAGACGTCAAGTCGTGGGCAGTGGTTCTCAATGCAGCGGTGGCGAAAGCTGAACGCGCTCAACGTGTTCATCAGCAGACCTTCTCCTCTTAATAAATCTTATTTACTCGCAACTTTTCAGCTCTGTCTTGTTCTTTGCAACGAGTATTTTTCGACTGAAAGAGTCTGCGAATCCCCTTTTCGCGAGTGGCTCAAACCTTCTTCTGTCGGCAGGAAAGACGTGTTTTTTAGTGACTTTAATTTAATACTAGGGGGAATTGAATTTTCCCCCTTGGCATGTCCGCTTGTACGCGCTATATTGGCAGTAAATGAGAAAGCCGTGTCCTCTCTCAGGGCCATGTGAGAGCGGGCACCTACCTTCACAGTTGAGGGGAATCGTGGAGATCAATGAAATTATCGTGTGGATCTTGATGATCTGCATGGTGCTCGGCGGTTTGGATCGAGCAATTGGAAATAAGTTTGGCCTAGGCGAGAAGTTCGAAGAAGGCTTTAACGCGATGGGTCCGCTGGCATTGTCGATGGTCGGCGTTTACGCTCTCTCGCCCGTCTTGGCGAAATTGCTGAATCCGATCGTCGGCCCGCTCTATCGTGTGCTCGGAGCAGATCCAGCTATGTTCGCCGGTACATTGCTCGCAATCGATATGGGTGGTCTGCCTCTCGCGCAGCAGATGAGCGCCAACCCTGACGCCCAGGTATTGTCGGGTATCATTCTCGGTTCGATGATGGGCGCCACCATCGTGTTTACCATTCCCGTCTCGTTGGGAATCATCAATCCTGAGGATCGTCCATATCTGGCAAAAGGTGTTCTTGCCGGTATCGTCACCATTCCGTTGGGCGTTATTGTCTCGGGTTTGATGGCTGGAATGGAATTTGGCTTCGTCCTTATCAATACCTTGCCCATTTTGATCGTAGCTGTCCTTATCGCCGTCGGTCTGTGGCTCAAACCCGATGCCATGACCACCGGCTTTGAGTGGTTCGGTAAGGCATTGGTCTTCATCATTACCATCGGCTTGGTGATCGGCGTCTTTGAAACTATGACCGGAGTTCAAATTCTCAAGGGTGATTGGGCTCTCTTGCCGGTCTCTGAAGGTATCGAGATTGTCGGCTCTATCGCCATGATGCTCCTGGGCGCCTTCCCGGCCGTCCACCTCATCGTTACCTTCCTCGGTAAGCCATTGAGCAAGATCGGCAAGCTGATTGGTATCAACGGTGAAGCTGCTGGCGGCATGATCGCCACCTTGGCAAATAACATCGCCATGTTCGAGATCATGAAAGATATGGACAAGCGCGGAAAGATTCTCAACGCTGCCTTCGCAGTATCTGCCGCCTTCGCATTCGGCGATCACCTTGGCTTCGTCGCTGGTGCTGCCCGTGAATTCATCGCTCCGATGATTGTCGGCAAGCTCGTCGCCGGCTTCTGTGGTGTCCTAGCTGCCTATCTGCTTTTCTCTCGCGCCTTCCCCGCATTCCACGAGAGTGGCGAAGAGAAGACCGTCGAGGCAGGACACTGACATGCGTATCGCACGTGTAATCGGTTCGGCAGTCTCGACGATCAAGGCTGATTCCCTCTACGGCACCAAATTGTTGGTAGTGCGTGAGATCACACCGACAGACGAGCTCGTCGGTGATCCCTTCGTCGCAGTCGATGCCGTTGGAGCGGGAGAAGGAGAAGTTGTCCTTGTCAGCGAAGGAAGTGCAGGACGCCACACCGCGCAGACGATAGATGCTCCGGTCGATGCTGTCATCATGGCGATCCTTGACTCCTTGGAGATCGAAGGAACGACTACCTTCCGCAAGGCCTAGAGGTCTGTGTAAATCGAGCGGAGATAAGGCGATTTTCGTGAGTGAACGACAGGTACGAAGCGTAGGAATCGACGTGGGGACGACAACCACTCAGGTGGTCATCTCCGAACTTAGCGTGCGCAATCAGATGCGCCGCGGAGCGATCCCGCGTCTGGAAATCGATAAGCGGACTGTCGTCTATGCTTCCGAACCTCAACTGACTCCGCTCGATTCACCCGATCAAATCGATGTCAGACGGCTGGTCACCTTGGTGCGTGAAGAATATCGCGCAGCCCAGGTGACTCCAGCCGATATCGAAACCGGAGCGGTAATCATTACAGGAGAGACCGCTCGGACGAAGAATGCCGATGCCATCCTTGCAGGTCTCGGTGACCTCGCGGGAGAATTCGTTGTCACCGTTGCTGGCCCCAATCAAGAATCTCAGATGGCAGGACGCGGATCTGGGGCTGCCGCTTGGTCTGCAGAGCATTTCGCCACTGTCGTCAATGTTGATTTGGGCGGAGGATCTGCCAATGCTGCTATCTTCCGCTGTGGTCAACATCTCGGCTCGGCAGCAGCTATGGTCGGTGGACGGCAGATCGTCATCGACCCGTCCACATTGAAAATTACCCATATCGCCCCCGCCGGACAGAAGATCATCGATGCTTGCTCGTTGAATCTTGTCGTAGGGGTACAACCCGATTTAGAGGAGCTGAGAAAATTCACCGATCAGATGGCTGAGATCACCGTCGATCTCGTCTGCGGTATCGATAGTGAAATGGCGCGCATGGTCGCCCTTACAGCTCCATTGCATCTCCCTGAATCCGTTGCCGCCGTCTTCGTCTCAGGTGGAGTCGGGGCGTCTTATTACGAATCGGCACCGGTCAATACCTTGAAAGAGGTCGCCCGTTTTTGTGATGTCGGCCCTCTCTATGCGGCCTCCCTACGCGACAATCCCCGTTGGCAGCAGATGCGTATCGAACGTCCAGATCAGACATTGCGCGCCACCGTCCTCGGAGCTGCCTCTCAACAAGTTTCCCTCTCTGGATCGACGATCTGGGCGGAGGGGAAATACCTTCCCATCAGGAATGCGCCGGTCATTGAACCGAGACTGATCGATATCGTTCCGGGCCTGGACGATGCGGCAGCCATTGCGCGCGCTTTACTCGACGGAGTACAGAGATGGGATCGTGCCGGACGTGAAGCTAGCGAGATCGTCATCGCTCTCGACCTGCCAGATCGTCTTGGATATGCGCAATTAAGCGCCATCGCTCAAGGAGTCGCCGCCTTCGCTGCGGCTGCTCTGCCGCCCTCGCGTCCGCTCGTGATCGTCACACAAGCCGATTACGCGCAGGTGCTGGGGCAATCGATCACGCAGCTATCTGCATCGTTACCGCTGATTGTGGTGGATCAGATCCAGCTTGGAGAAGGCGATTTTATCGATATCGGAGAACCTCTCTTCGGAGGATCTATCGTGCCGGTCTCGGTAAAGACGCTGGTTTTCTATCAATAGGTTGACGTCAAGGCGTCACGACAAAAGGAGCATCTACGTGGAGAAGAAACAGGGGGTGGAATGATGTTACTGAGAACGAAGCTGTTCGGTAAGACATACGAGTTCAAAGACATCAAAGACCTGCTGGCTAAAGCCAATGAGCAAAAGTCAGGCGATGAACAGGCAGGGATTGCCGCTCACACGGTTGCTGAACGCGTTGCCGCTCGCCATGTCCTCGCTGAGGTTCCGCTGAGCGTTCTGCGCGAAAACCCCGTCATTCCCTATGACGAAGACGAAGTCACTCGTGCTATTGACGATGCCGTCAACGAGACGATCTATAACGAGATCAAGGGATGGACTGTCGGCGATTTCCGCGAATGGATCTTGTCCAATAACACCACGGAAGCCGATCTGCATCGGGTGAGCAACGCCTTGACAGGTGAGATGGTCGCTGCCGTCACCAAATTGATGGGCAATATGGACTTAGTCTACGGTGCATCGAAGATTCGCAATGTCACCCACTGCGCTAACACGATGGGTCTGCGTGGCACGATCGGTTCACGCCTGCAACCCAATCACCCGACCGATTCCGTCGAGGGTATTCGCGCGGCTACCTATGAAGGTCTGTCCTATGGTTCAGGCGACTCGGTGATCGGTATCAACCCCTCTGATGACACCGTGGGCAGCGTTTCGCGTCTGCTGGAAATGACCTATGACGTCATCAATAAGTGGGAGATTCCCACTCAAAACTGCGTCTTGGCTCACGTCACCACCCAGATGGAATGTCTGAAGCGTGGAGCTCCCGCAGGTTTGATCTTCCAGTCCATCGCCGGTTCACAAAAGGCGATGGAATCCTTCGGCGTTTCAGTCGGACTGCTGGACGAAGCCTATGAATTAGCTCAAAAGTACTGTTTCACTGCCGGTCCAAACTATATGTATTTCGAGACTGGACAGGGATCGGCTCTTTCTGCCGATGCTCATAACGGTGCAGACCAGCTCGTCTTAGAAGCCCGTAACTATGCCATCGCCAAGCGTTGGAAGCCCTATCAGGTCAATACGGTGGTCGGATTTATTGGCCCAGAATATCTCTACGATTCGGTTCAGATCATCCGCGCCGGTCTTGAGGATCACTTCATGGGCAAGCTGACTGGCATCTCGATGGGATGCGATGTTTGCTATACCAACCATGCGGTAGCCGATCAGAACTCCAACGACAACCTCGCTGTTCTCCTGGCGGCGGCAGGTATCAACTTCATCATGGGTATCCCCATGGGCGACGATGCCATGTTGAGCTACCAGACGACCAGCTATCACGATGCTCCCGCCCTACGTCAGGCTTTGGGATTGCGTCCGTTGCCTGAGTTTGAAAAGTGGATGGAAGAAGTGGGCTTGTGGAAGGACGGAATGCTCACTGACAAGGCCGGCGACGCGTCCTTCTTCCTGCAGAGGTGAGTGAACGATGAGCCAAAATCTTGAAGAAATTGTTGCCAAGGTAATCGCTGAGCTTAAGCGTGAAGGGCTCGAGCCGAGCGAGAACGCTGTGGAGCGTACCGAGTCAAAAATCTCGACTAGTGGTGGGGATTTAGTGATCGATTTAGCCGATCCCACATTGGATGGTCCGCGTCACGCCATGTTGGTGGATAACCCTGTCGATCCTGACGGTCTGCGCAACCTCATGGATACCACGGCCGCTCGTCTAGGTGTCGGTCGAGCTGGCGCTCGCCCCAAGACCCAAACCGCATTGCTCTTCCAAGCCGATCATGGCGTTACACAAGATGCCATCTACGGCGAGGTGAGCGATGAGGCGAAAGACCAGTTCAACTTGTTCACGGTCACCTCTAAAGCCTCCGATCGTGGAGAATACCTGTTGCGTCCCGATCTGGGACGTCAGCTCAGCGATGAGGCTGTCCAGCAGATTGAACAGAAATGCGTCAAGAATCCAGATGTACAAATCTGTGTCATTGACGGTCTGTCCGCTGCTGCGATCACCAATAATCTCAAAGATATCTATCCGGTGATCGAACAGGGTCTCAGCTCCGCTGGACTTACATTAGGCACCCCATTCTTTGTACAGAATGGACGTGTTGGAATCATGAATTCCATTAACTCTGTCATCAAGGCAAAAGTTGTGCTATTGCTCATTGGAGAACGTCCTGGTTTGGGGATTGCCGATGCAATGAGTGCATATATGGGCTTCGATCCTCAGCCTGGGAAGTCCGATGCAGATCGCGACTTGATCTGCATGATTACCACCCACGGTGGAACGAATCCGCTGGAGGCGGGTGCCTACATCGTGGAATTCATCAAGAAGATGATTAAGTACAGCGCTAGCGGTATCAAGCTGCGCGAGGTCGCTGAGGACTAGGGAAAGGATAAGGAAATGGCTGTTCTCGATCCGGTAAAGCCGACAGTCCTGTCGGTCCGCATGATCCCCAATGTCGATCGCGCCTTCGCTGAAAAGCTGAATTTGAAAGATCATCACCGCGCTATCGGTATGGTCACCTGCGATATCGACGATGCTCTCTACGTCTCTTTGGATGAGGCGACGAAATTCGCAGAAGTCGATGTCGTCTACGCCAAGAGCTTCTATGCGGGCTCCGGTTATCCTTCGGGTCCGCTGTCGGGTGAGATCATCGGTATTCTTGCCGGTCCCACTCCTGCAGAGGTTCGCGCAGGTTTGGATGCATGCGTGTCCTACTGCGAGGAAGAGGCATGGTTCTATTCGGCTAATGACGACGATTCGCTGACGTTCTACCCCCATCTGATTAGCTCGACTGGTACCTATCTGTCCGAGATGGCCGGTATTCCGGTCGGCGCTCCTCTGGCCTATCTCATCGCACCTCCTATCGAAGCCACTGTCGCTCTCGATGCCGCTTTGAAAGCTGCAGATGTGTCGATGCAGGTCTATTTCGAGCCGCCGAGCGAGACCAACTTCTCGGGAGGTCTGTTGACCGGTTCCCAAAGCGCTTGTCGCGCCGCCTGCTCGGCATTCCAAGATGCTGTGCTGGACGTGGCTCGCTCACCGAAGAAGTACTGAGGAGTTGACAATGACGAACGCCATGATGGACGCGGATCTGCGCTCGGTGCAGCAGGCTCGCGACCTGGCAGTTGCAGCTCGGGAGGCTATGCGTTCTTTCCAGTTCGCCTCCCAGCAGCAGGTCGATAAGATCTGCGAGGCGATGGTTGCAGCCGCGATGAAAGAAGCGGAACGTCTTGGGCAAATGGCTCATGATGAGACCGGCTTCGGCTATCCCATCCATAAGAAACTCAAGAATGAGTTCGCAGCCCAAGGCGTATGGGAGTCGATCAAAGACGTCCCCACCTGTGGCGTTTTGCGCCGCGATGAGAAGAACAAGGTCGTTGAGATCGGTTGGCCGGTCGGCGTGCTGTGTGCGTTGACTCCGTCCACCAATCCAACATCGACAGCCATCTTTAAGATTCTGATCGCTGTCAAGGCACGTAACGGCATCGTGATCGCTCCTCACCCGTCTGCTGCGAAGTGTACGGCTGAAGCTGTGCGCGTCATGGTTCAAGCTGGTGAAGCTGCCGGTATGCCAAAGGGTCTGGTCAGCTGTATGACTGAATTGTCAATGGCTGGCACCGATGAGTTGATGCATCACTATGCGATCTCGATGATCTTGGCCACTGGCGGTCCAGGTATGGTTAAGGCTGCTCACAGCGCTGGTAAACCCGCTTTGGGTGTGGGGCCGGGCAACGTACCGGTCTATGTGGATCGCACAGCCCATATCGTGCGAGCCGCCCAGATGATCGTCGAATCGAAGTCTTTCGACTGCTCGACGATTTGCGCTACTGAGCAGTGTGTCATCGCCGACCGTCCGATTGCGGAACGTCTTAAAGCCGAGATGCAGGCTCGTGGAGCTCACTGGTTGACCAAGGAAGAAGCTGACAAGCTTGCGCGCATCATGTTCCGTCCCAATGGACTGATGCATGCGGAATTCGTTGGACGCACACCTCAGGCTATCGGTAAAGCTGCCGGTATCGACGTTCCGGATTCAGCGCGTATCCTCGTTGCTGATCTTGAGGGCGTCGGGCCGAAATATCCTCTCTCACGTGAGAAGCTGACCACCGTCCTCGGCTTCATGGTCGAAGATGGCTGGCGCGCTGGTTGCGAGAGAGCTGTCCAATTGCTCACCTTCGGTGGAGATGGACATTCGGTGGCGATCCATTCGAGAGATGAGGAATCCATTCTCGCTTTCGGTATCGAAAAGCCAGCTTTCCGCATCTTGGTCAATACTCACAGCTCTTTGGGTGGTGTGGGCTTGACCACCGGAATCCGTCCGTCCCTGACGCTGGCTCCGGGCGGTATCGGTGGTGCGGGTGTGAGCGATAACATCAGCGTTGAGCATGTTCTCAATGTCAAGAGGATCGCTTATAACCTCAATCAGCCTCCCGAAGAGGCTCGCGCCCATGGCGGACGCGTCAACGCCAGCGACCATGAAGATAAGCAGGAGAAGACGGATAGCGAATCGGCTTTGATCGAAAAGGTTGTCCGCCAGATCCTGTCGGAGCTCAATAAGTGAGGTGAGTGAGGATGAGCAAGACTGCGACTCCTACCAAGAAACGCCGCACGAATGCGACGAAACCAGCGAAGACAACCGCTGAGTCCGTCGTTGAAAGTGTCAATGAGCCTCAGCCGACTGTCGAGCCGATCGATATTCCGGCTGATACAACTGAATCCACAACTGAAAAACTGCAAGAAAAGGAATCGCTGAGCGGTTCCAACTCAGCAACAAGCGACAAATTAGCTGTTCAAGAAAAAAGGAGTACTTCCATGGCTGATGTCCAGATGATCGCACTCGGAATGGTCGAGACCAAGGGTCTCATCGGCGCTGTTGAGGCAGCCGATGCGATGGTGAAGGCCGCTAACGTCAAGCTGATCGGCAAGGAGCAGATCGGTGCCGCCTATGTGACCGTGATGGTTCGCGGTGATGTCGGTGCTGTCAAGGCCGCTACTGACGCTGGTGCTGCTGCCGCCGGTCGCGTTGGCGAGCTGATCTCGGTTCACGTGATCCCGCGTCCTCACGGCGATGTCGAGATCATTCTCCCCAAGGGCAACGCTGTCGAGTGAGCTGACGCACACACTATTTAGAAGCTAATTCCCGCCTGTCAACATTTCGGAGCGAACATGGCTAAAGCACTCATCACTGCAACAGAGGTCGAAAAGGCACGTTTTGATGGACGTCTTGTCGTCCCTCATGGTGCAATCATCACCCCGCTGGCAAAGGATAAAGCTCGTGATCTGGGCGTAGAGATCATTACAGGTGACGCCCCTGTAGCTCCTCCTGTCAATCAAACGGTATCTACCGAACGATGTGGTGAGGGTGGCGATGAGCTTGCTGATGTCGTCCGCGCCATCGTGACGAAGTTGCTGGGTTCCGCTGGTGGAGACGGTGAATCCGTCTCCACCACGGGGAAGAAATTCCCAGTGGTATTAGCGAAGAAAGATGATTTCGTTGGCGAGAAATTCGACCAACCTGTCATCCCATCCGGCATGGATGTGACCACAGTCGATGCCATCAGCGCAGATAATGGTTCTCCCATGGCTGCCGGATATATGACCATCACCAAGGGAGAATTTCCCTGGACATTGGATTATGACGAGGTGCAGATCGTCTTGGAAGGCGAATTGCATCTTGGGGGAGACGGTGGCGGCAAGGTCGGCCGTCCCGGCGATATCCTCTATGTTCCCAAGGGATCGTCGATCACCTTTGGAACCCCAACATGGGCCAAATTCATCTATGTCACTTTCCCCGCTAACTGGGAAGGATGAAGACGATGATCGTCACAGAAGCCGATCTGAGAGGGCAATTGCGTTCTCCAACCCAAGGGGCTCGCGTCAATGTCCCAGCGGGTGCTCGTCTATCGCCTTCGGCGACCGATTTCGTCAATCAGTGGAAATTGGTTTTAGTCGAACAGGATGCCAATACGCCGCTTCACACAGGAGATGATGGGCGTATTGCTGTGGCAGCTAAATCTGCTGGCGAGGTGCACCACTCCACCGGTGGAGATCTGGACGCATGGGATAAACCCTCGGTTTTCCCCGTCTCCTTTGAAGGGGATCTGCCCACCTGCGAGACATGTGGTACTCAGATCACAAAGAAGCCGAGCTATATGACTCAGCTCAATTCCGAACACTATGCAGTCAAGACCCATCCACGTATCGTTTTGCGAGGACGAGTCGATTCTCTCCTGGCTCTTGTCATGCTGATTCAACGAATCGCAAAGCAGGAAGGTCAAGATGCTCTCGTGCGCGATCTGCGGACGGTTGCTGCCTATTGCCGCGAGTTGACGTCAGCTGAATACAACGAGCGTCCAGTTGCTCAACTCCATCTCAAGACGTGGGATGCTGAACGTATCCATGAAGCTACGCATCATCCTAAGTCTGTCTTGGGGATCGATCATCTCACGATTGATGAGGACGAACCGGAACTTCAGCATTGGTTGAATATGGCGAGGACGATGTCTCGTGAAATCGAGATAGTGGCGATGGAGGCTTTCCCCTCGCCTCATCATCCCTATGGCACATCGATCTGTCATGCATTTAACAGATTGTCGAGCACTTTCTACTTCCTTCAACTGCGCATGAAAGCCGGTATCGACGAATGACACCAGCACAGGTTGAAAAGACGATGAAGAAAGCCGCTCAGGTTTTGAAGAAGCCTGGGAAGATCGATCCGAATCTGCCGATCAAGGTGGGGGTCGATCTGGGAACGGCATTTACTGTCATCATCATCACCGATGAGGATGGACGTCCGTTGGCGGCTGCCAATCAATTTGCCGATGTGGTGAGGGACGGTATTGTCTGGGATTTCTCTGGAGCTATGAGCGTTGTGCGTTCTTTGAAGGAGAAATTGGAAAAAGCTACCGGACGTCAGCTCACCGCAGGAGCTGTGACTATTCCGCCGGCTGTCAATGAATCGGATCACCGAGCCCACCATTACGTCTTGGAAGGGTGCGGTATCGAATGCACTGCTGTTGTCGATGAACCGACAGCGGCGAATGCCGTCTTGGGCATGACCAATGGGGCGGTTGTCGATATCGGTGGCGGTACGACCGGTGTAGCCATTCTCAAAGATGGGAAAGTCGTCGAGACTTTAGATGAACCCAGCGGAGGTACTCATCTTTCTCTGGTGATCTCTGGATCGTTGGGCGTCTCCTTTGATGAGGCGGAACAGATGAAAAGGGATCCAGCTAATCACGCTAAGTTGATGCCTTTAGTTCGCCCCACCTTGGAGAAAGTGTCAACGATCGTCAAAGAAGGGATCGCCGGCAAAGGCGTTGAGCGCATTCAGATGGTGGGTGGAACCTGCGCTTTTACCGGTATTGAACAGATCATGACCACGGTGACAGGGATTGAGTCCACCGTGGCTCCCGAGCCGATGCTCGTTACACCTTTGGGGGTGGCGGCTTGGGCTCAGCCCATCACTGGAGGGCTGGAATGAATGTTGACTTTCGATTGAGAGCTTATGTTCACCTGGATCGCTTGCAGCCGCAATTCGCTGCCTATGTGGGAGCGGTGAGCGAAGGTGATCCTGCGGTGGAATCGATGAGCTCTCTCTATGTCGAAATGTCACCGGCGAACTGGGTATTTCCGATGATGGATTCCATCTTGAAGACGGTAGATGTGCGTCCAGGGGCTCAGATCGTTGAACGTGAATATGGCTCTTTTGAGGTTCATGGAGAATCTCAGGCAGAGATCATACGCGCTGGGGAAGTGGTGATGACTACCTTGAATCTCCCGCTGACGGCACGGGTCAAGCCGACAGTGGTTTCAGAACAGGTCATCACCAATATTCACCCTCGTCAGGCACAGATTCTGAACAAACAGAATCGCGGGACGATGATTGTGGGCGGCCAATCACTCTTCGTCTTGGAAGTCGAACCGGCGGCCTATATCACTTTGGCTGCAAATGAAGCGGAAAAAGCCGCTCCGATTTACCTGAACCATCTGAATTTCTACGGAAAATTCGGACGGGTCTGGCTATCGGGAAGTGAATCCGATATAGCTGCGGCTCGACAGGCTGCACTATCCGCGCTGGCTACAGTGCAAGGAGCATAGGGAGGATAGATGGCACGGTGTATTTTCACCAAGGTAACGATTGACGAGCTGATCGAATCTGGACGCAGTGAATATCGTCTAGGTGAGTCGGATATCGTCACTGGGCTTGCGGCTGAATACGCTCAGCAACGCAATTTCCGTCTCATTCCCTTCACTCCATCCGATTCGGAAAGTGCGGATTGTGGCGAGAAAATGCATTCGATAAGCAGTGAGTCTGCTGGTGTTAATTCAGATAGTGCAGGTGAGCCGACACCCGATAAGGCTATCGTGCGCAAAGCGGTTATTGCCGCTCTCGGCTATGAACCTTCTGGACTCGACATGATGATTACAAAGGTGATGAGCTGATGGTAAATACGCGCCCTGCACTCTATCTATGTCCGAGCGATCATAGCTCTCATCTGCTCGAATTGGCGATCGGTATTCTTGAGCAGATGCGTTCGTCCTATGGACGGGTTGGGATCTTCCGTCCAATCGTGACAGCAGAGAGCGATCCTCTCGTAGAGGCTCTCGCTTCAACGACGCATATCACCGCCTCTCACGCTTGCGGAGTGAGCACAGATGAGATCTTGGATAAAGGCGATCACGCTCTTGCCACCATCATCTCTCGCTATGCGCAGGCCAGTGCTGGATATGATGCGATGCTCGTTCTCGGCAGCGATTACGATTCCGCTCTTAAACCTATTGAATATGCGTGGAATGCCACGATAGCAACCAATATTTCCGCCCCTCTTGCTGTGGTCGTTCCTTCCGATGGGACGGTGGAGGCAGTCAATGCCCGTATCAAAGTCGCCATTGACGAGGCGATCCGGCATCACGCCCAGGTGGCGGCGGCGATCACAGTATCGAGCAGTATTGAACGTAAATCACTTGTTGCCTCTGTTCCTGCCTTCGTTGTCGAGCCCACGCTTGTCCATGATGATGCACTGAGTGCTCTTATCCGTCGCTGTGAGGGAAGTCTTATCGCTGGACGTGCAGACGAAAGGCAGAAGATTTCAACGGTGGTCTGTGCGGATATGTCGATCACCGATCTGCTACCGAAAATCAGCGGGGAATCCGTCGTCCTCTTTGACGCCTCACGTGAGGATATTCCTCTCGCCTTGGTGGTTGCGGCTCAAAGCGGACATTATCCCCGTCCGGCGGCGGCAATTGCAGCGGGTTCTTCTGAGGTTAAACGCGCAGTTCTCACCTTGTGGAATGAGATCTTGCCCACCACACCTCTGATCTCCACCAAACGGGATATGGGTGAGATAAGCCGTCAACTGAGTGAGTCTCACTATTCTTCTATTCAGATAAATTCGGTTCAGATCGAACAAGCTAAACGTCATTGTGAACGCGATCTCGATTTCTCTGCTCTCATGAGACGTCCAGCTCCCATCGGGTCGGATGAGGTCGTCACACCTCTCATGTTCGAACATCAGCTTTTGGAGCGTGCTCGCGCAGTTAAGAAACATATCGTTCTACCGGAAGGTGTCGAGCCTCGGATCGTCAAGGCGGCTGAGCGTCTTATCGAGCAAAAGATTTGTCGCCTGACTCTGCTCGGTGAGCGCGCTGCTGTCGAACGGACGATTGCTGAGGCAGGCGTCACTCTGGATGGGGTGGAGATTGTCGATCCAGCACATAGCCCCTGGCGTGAAGAATTCGCTGAGAAATTCGCCAAGATGCGTGCGAAGAAAGGCGTCACTTACGAGCAAGCGTATGAGCAGATGGCTGATCTGAGCTATTTCGGCACGATGATGGTTCATTGTGGATATGCCGATGGCATGGTGTCAGGTTCAATCACGACGACTGCTGCAACGATCCGTCCAGCTTTGCAAATCGTAAAGACGAAACCGGGAGCTTCGGTAGTCTCCTCTGCTTTGTTCATCTGTCTTTCCGATCAGGTGATGGTCTTTAGCGATTGCGCGGTCAATCCCAATCCGACTCCTGAGCAGGTCGCTGATATCGCTCTCACGACTGCTGAAACAGCACGTCAATTTGGTATCGATCCGAAGGTTGCCTTGCTGTCCTATTCGACGGGGACATCTGGTAAAGGTCCTGATGTCGATCAGACGATTGAAGCCACTCGTTTGGTGAAAGAGCGCGATCCCAACCTTGCTGTTGAAGGACCTATTCAATATGACGCTGCTGTTGATCCAAGCGTTGCGGCAACGAAATTGCCGAACTCTCAGGTTGCAGGACAAGCCAATGTGATGATCTTCCCCGATCTCAAGACGGGAAATATCGGCTATAAAGCCATTCAGCGCAGTTCAGGAGCTTTGGCGATTGGCCCAGTCCTTCAGGGATTGAATAAACCGATCAATGACCTCTCCCGAGGAGCTTTGGTTGCCGACATTGTCAATACGGTAGCGATCACCGCTATTCAAGCGAGTATGTGAGGTAGAGATGGGTGAGATGATGAGAGCAGCGGTGGTGACTCAATTCCAGCAGCCGTTGGAATTGCGTCAAGTTCCGGTTCCTACGCCTGGGATCGGTGAGGTCTTGGTGCGCGTTCACGCCTGTGGCGTATGCCATACCGATCTCCATGCGACGAATGGAGATTGGCCTGATAAGCCTCCTCTCCCACGTATTCCTGGGCATGAGGCGATCGGTGAGGTCGTCCAGCTTGGCGATTATGTGACAGGTGTTCAGATCGGAGATCGTGTCGGTGTTCCGTGGCTGCATTCGGCATGTGGAGCGTGCGAACAATGCCTTTCAGGTTGGGAGACTTTATGCGCTCATCAGAAGCGCTCTGGCTATGATGTGGACGGCGGATTCGCCGAATATGTGGTTGCAGATGCCAATTTCGTCGCGAAGATCCCCGATAATCTGGACGATATGACAGCAGCCCCGATCGTCTGTGCAGGATTGACCGTCTATAAGGGTTTGCGCATGGTAGAAGCCGAACCTGGCGATTGGGTGGTCATCTCTGGTATCGGAGGATTAGGACATTTAGCTGTTCAATATGCCCGAGCTATGGGCTATCGGGTGGTTGCGTGCGATGTGGATGATTCCAAATTGGATCTCGCTTCTAAATTGGGGGCGACGATGACTATCAACGTCATGCGCACCGATCCAGTGGGCTATCTGCAACGCCAGCTCGGTGGTGTCCACGGTGCTTTGG
>JAEZYG010000071.1 GCA_023419175.1 Actinomycetes bacterium | reverse complement strand
CAGGGGTTCGAATCCCCTTAGCTCCACCAGAACATTTTTTCTTCGCTTAAACAGAAAGTCTTCTTGTTATATCAAGATGTGAACATGCATAGAAAAATTTGCAACCATTGTCATAGAAATGATCTATTCCAGCCAACTTCTCCTATCGAGATGCAGATAGACCTCGGCATCTATGTAGATGTCGAGGTCTATCTAAGATAGAACTGCAGAATAAACATATGCGATTGCGATGACTCGCATAAATATCTCGTTCTATCCCCCTACATGACGGCGGTAGTTACAAATGATGCAGCGAATATTGCGGCAAATTCAGCGAGAATGAACTGTTGCCACTGCTGCATAACGCGTCGTCCTGCCTGCGTGATCGCACTGCTTGAGCCCAATTCTTCGACACGATGAGCGAATTCTTTAGGATTGCGCCCAGGCATGATCCTGTGCACAACTCCAGATGCTTGAACAAGACTCAGCAGAAGTACGTCATGTTCGCTAGCTTCTTCGCGTCCATCGAGAACCTTTTCGAGATGTGATCTCAGCGCAATTTCATAATTTTCATCTGCAGAACGATAACGAGCTGAGGTGAAGATACCGAAGACTTTCACATCATCTCGAGGTTTCAAAAGTTGTGCATTGACAAGAGATTCCAAAAGAGCGCGACGGAAACGCGTTCCCTTAGTGATATTGAACGAAAGCCCAGCCATCTGAGTTATGACGTTTTTAACTTTCTTCCCAGAAGCTTCCTCTGCCAATTGCCGATAGGGCTCTTCAAGGCTGTCAAGATCGCCAACCAAACGGAAACTTTGCTTTTTAATCCCCTCATCTGGATTAACGATATCGAGTATTCCTTGATTGCACAGATCGATAAGAGCGGCAGTTACCACGAGAATATCCAGTCGTGTGGAGTCCACCGATGCTTTCCCACTCTCATCCTCATAACATAGGAGTAGGAAATCTCCAGCCAAAGACAAGGTCATGATTCCTCCTAAAATCCGTGCTTATTCTAAACTCTAGAAGAGTCAATTCATATCGGGCTTTCCCCTGATTAAACACTGATAGAGATTTGCAGATGTGTAGTATCGAAAATTACAGTTGTGTGGAGGGAGGAAGATCATGGATTTCATGACAGGGGTTCACGCCCTCGTTTTTTTACACCACCGTCAACAGACCGTCTGCTCAGAGCAGATCGCCCGCAATGTCTGCGCTCACCCAGTCCAGATACGCAAGGTCATGTCCGCTTTAGCCAAAGCCGGATTGATCAAACGCCAACGCGGGGTCAATGGAGGATACCGCATTGCAGATGGCTGCGATCCCACATTGGCAGATGTCGCTCAAGCTCTCGACTGGGATTTCATGAGAGGTGCATGGACGAGCGGAGATTCCGATAAAGACTGCGTCATCTCGTCTGGCATGGCTCATTTCGCTCGCTACCTACACGATCAATTAAGCGAGGTGATCGATACCACCTTGCAATCGATCACTATTTCTTCTATCGAAGAAAAACTCACCTCCCACTCCCCTGACGAATCCTCTCCACAATCCACATAGATAGGGCAAAGGCAGGCTTGATAGCAGCCTGCCTTCATATGCGAAAATCTATTAGAACAAAACCATCGCCAGTTCACGTCGAGCTTTCTTGACGGCTGGGTCGTTGGGATCGCAGGTGCTAAAAAGATCGACCAGACGTTGACGGATCCGTTCGCGTTCATCATCTGTCGTAGAACGAATCAGCCTGAGTAGACGAGCGAAACCTCCCTCTAAACGTCCGGCGAGAATTTCCATATCAGCGGCAGCTAAATTCGCCTCAATATCGTCAGGATTTGCATCGGCATCGTTCAGCGTTTGGATATCCATAGACGATGTACGAGCCAATAATTCGGTTTGAATTTTACCTGCTTGAGCTTCTCTATCAGCAGGATTCGCCTTCAAAAGAGCATCAAATTCTGCGATAGCTTCCTGATAGTCGCCACGCTGAAGAGCTTCATCTGCCTTAGCAAAGCGAGGATGGGATTCCTGTTCTACTCCATCCGCTACGGCAGATGCTTGAGGTTCCGCTCGTCCAGAAAGCCCGTTAGCGATTGCCACTTGATGAATCTGGTCGAGAACAGCCTTGATCTCTGCTGGATCTTTCGTTCCTTGGAATAAGGGAGCGATCTGTCCGGCAATAATCGCCACCACGGTGGGAACTGCCTGAGCCGCAAAGGCTTGAGCGATACGCGGCGAGCGATCGATATCACATATGGCGAGAAGAATCTGACCATCCATCGCATTGACTAAAGCCGTCAAATTCTCCTTCGTGGTACGACAGGCAGGATCCTGAGCACTCTCCAAAAGAACGACGACAGGATAGCGAGTCGATTGATGAACGATCTGATTGAAATTCTCATCATTGACCTCAACGGCGTAATGTGCCGTTCCCGCTACAGGCTGGGAGGCACCACCAGCCGCCTGCTGGGCAAGAGTCGATAGATCGACAGCTCCTGGACGCGAAAAGCTCTCTGCTGGACTCATCCTCTTCCTCTCCATATGTCCTGCGTATCCTGTGATGATCGTCCACCAGTCTAGTCAGATCTTGCTAGTGAAGGCGCCGCTCTGCGGTTTTAACACTGTTCGATTCTCCTGATAACCTAACGCTGTTCAACTCTTAGAAGATCGGAGATGCAATGCTCGATTTCGATGCGATGATAGCCACAGCGATCAGCGGTAGATCCATTTCTTGCGATGACGCGCTGAAAATTCTTCAAGCTGATGACGCCTATCTGCTCGATATCGTCGCCGCGGCATCGAAAGTCCGTCGCCATTTTTTCGGCACCAAAGTGAAATTGAACTACCTGGTAAACCTCAAATCGGGTATGTGTCCTGAGGACTGTCACTACTGCTCGCAGTCTTTGCAATCTCAAGCCCAGATCATGAAATACTCCTGGCTCGATCGAGATGAGGTCGCCAAAGCTGTTGAAGCTGGAGTCTCACATGGAGCGTCGACAATCTGCCTGGTATCGGCTGGACGAGGCCCTTCATTACGAGAGGTCGATAAGGTCACCCAATATATCGCCGATATCCGCGCAAAATATCCACAGGTTAAGATCTGCGCCTGTTTGGGATTTATCGACGACGAGAAAGCTCAAACCCTCAAGGAATCAGGAGTTGATCGCTATAACCATAACCTCAATACGGCTCGCTCAGCATATGAAGGAATCTGTTCCACCCATAGCTATGATGATCGCCACGACAGTGTAGAAACTGCACGCACTCAAGGCTTATCGGCATGTTCTGGTCTGATCGCGGGCATGGGAGAAAGCGATGAACAGCTCGTCGAAGTCGCCTATGCTTTGCGCGATCTTGAGGTCGATTCTGTCCCGGTGAATTTTCTTCTTCCTTTTGAAGGAACAAAATTGGCATCCCATCTCGAGTTGACTCCTCAGCGCTGTTTGAAGATTTTGGCAATGATCCGTTTTGTCCATCCCAATGTTGAAGTTCGTAGTGCCGCTGGACGCGAATACCATATTCGCACTCTCCAACCACTCGTCTTGGAAATCGCCAATTCGATCTTCCTTGGAGACTATCTAACATCGGAAGGGCAAGAAGCGAATCTGGATGCCCAGATGATTGCCGACCTGGGCTTTGAAATCGAACAAGGTGGACAATCAGGGGTTTGCTTTGGTGATGTGGACTGTCAAAAGAGCGAGATCCTCATGGCCTCTCTTAGCTCACATGAAGGAAGAGATCCTTCGCAGACGAAGATCGACTCGGCAGGAATCCCTTTACGTCAACGAGGGTGTGGCTCGTAATCCCTGCTGTCATCATCTGGTGCCTTGCCTGCCCTAGACTGAGATCATGGCTCATTTACGTGCAGGCTTACCAGCCGAGAAAGAAGACTTGATCGATGTTGATGAAGTAATCGCGGCCTATTATGACCGTCGTCCAGATCCCCATAATCCAGATCACAAAGTCGTGTTTGGAACTTCTGGACATCGCGGATCTTCTCTGGACTGCGCTTTCAACGAAGCACATATCCATGCGATTACCGCCGCGATCGTAGACTATCGTCGCGCTCATCACATCACAGGACCTCTCTTCATAGCCAAAGACACTCATGCTTTGTCCTTGCCGGCGTGGAAGAGTGCAATCGAAGTTTTGGTCGCAGCGGGGATAGAGGTATGTGCTGAAGGCGAAGATGAATACACCCCAACTCCAGCCCTATCTCGGGCGATCATCCGCTATAACCGTGCCCATCCTGATCGCGCTCAAGCAGATGGTATCGTCGTCACACCTTCCCATAACCCTCCACGTGATGGAGGTTTTAAATACAACCCTCCTCATGGAGGTCCTGCCGATAGCGATGCCACCCAGCAAATAGCTGATCGAGCGAATGAAATCTTGCTATCGGGTGAATCGATTTCCCGTATTCCCTATGAACAAGCAGCTCCCCAGGTTCATCGCTATGACTATCGAAGCACCTATTGCGATGAATTGGCTGAGGTCATCGATCTTGACGCCATCCGCTCGTCCGGATTGAGGATTGGTGCCGATCCTATGGGTGGAGCTTCTGCTCAATATTGGGAATATATCGCCGAAAATCTGCTACCCAATCTCACAGTGGTCAATCCGAAGATCGATCCCACCTGGTCATTCATGACTCTCGATACCGATGGGAAGATCCGCATGGACTGTTCCTCACCCCATGCGATGGCTTCCTTGGTCAATATGCGTGACCGCTACGATATCTCCACTGGCAACGATGCCGATTCCGATCGTCATGGGATTGTCACCCCTGATGCTGGTTTGATGAATCCGAATCACTATCTGGCGGTAGCAATCGGATATCTTTTCTCCCATCGGGACGGATGGCCTGCAACGGCTCGGATCGGCAAGACATTGGTGTCGAGCTCGATGATCGATCAGGTGGCTAATCAATTGGGCAAAGAATTGGTAGAAGTCCCCGTGGGCTTTAAGTGGTTTGTCGATGGATTGATCAGTGCCGAAATGGGATTTGGCGGTGAAGAATCGGCAGGAGCTTCCTTCTTGGATCGTCGTGGACGGACGTGGACAACCGATAAAGACGGCATCATTCTCGACCTGTTGGCGAGTGAGATCACCGCTATCACCCAGATGACGCCCAGCCAACACTATGCGCATCTGGTGGAAAAATATGGCACCTATCACTATGCCCGTGTAGATGCCGATGCCAATCGTGAGCAGAAATCTCGTCTCAAAGCTCTCAAACCCGAAGCGATTCACACCGATTGCCTAGCGGGAGATCCCATCTGTGCGATCTATTCCCATGCGCCAGGTAATGGAGCAGCGATCGGAGGAATCAAAGTGGTGACGAAGGCAGGTTGGTTCGCTGCTCGTCCGTCGGGAACAGAGGATAAATATAAGATCTACGCTGAAAGCTGTCGAAGCATGGATCACCTCGCCACTATTCAAGAAGAGGCACGTCAGGTGGTCTCTGCTGCTTTGAAGTGATAACAATTCTCTTCGTCTGGGTGTGGTCTACCCAGACGAAGAGGTAATCATGTGTTTTATTGATAGAGCCGTCGCCTTATCACTCATCGCAGACCTCTAGAATCTTTCCTCGATAGAAACTCCCTATTGCTCATATTCCTAGGCGGGAGTTGATAAAGAGCGATCATGCGATCCGTCACCGTTATGACAAAGCCATAAATCTTGATTCCTCTTCCCCATACCTCTTCGTAGATAGATGAGATAGATAAAGATAGGAGATCTTCCCGCCAGCGTCATTCGCCATCTACTCGTCATAGTGCCACTAGCGCGCAAGTGAAAATCCGTGCTTTCCACCCGTTTCACATGAAAGAAAATCATTTCGATACCCCTAGGCGCACATCTGACGATCGCATATGCCACAATAAATACATGGATAGCGATATGTTTGTATGCATTGACCACGTTGCCTATGTCTGCCCCGATGCTGAGGAGGCTGCCAAGTATTACGAAGAGGTGATGGGATGGCATCGTCTGCATAGCGAAGTCAACGACGAGCAAGGCGTTCATGAGATCATGATGGCTCCCGCAGCCGAATTGACTGAGCATATGACCCAGGTTCAAATCATCGCCCCGACCCGTCCAGATGCCACCACCGCAAAGTGGCTCGAAAAGAACCGTCCGGGTCTTCACCACATGGCATGGCGCGTAAAGGATATCGACGCTGTCAGCGAGAAGCTTCGTGCCGACGGTGTTGTCTTGCTCTATGACGAGCCCAAACATGGCACCCATAACTCCCGCATCAACTTCATGCATCCGAAGTCGGGCAAGGGCGTTCTCATCGAGCTTGTCGAGCCAGCAGAAGGTCACTGAATCTAATCACCAGGTGGAGTCGCATAGAGCGGCTCCACCTACACTATGTTCATTTTCTTTTCCTCAGGCGCGCCACCAATCGCCTTTTGTCGTCACTTGCTAGCCTCGAATTAGACGTGAGGAGTGAGTGATGACATCTATTCCGGACGAAGTCAACGAAGATACCGGTCTAAATCTTTTCGATGACAAGGCCAGTGCCGCCGGCAGCTTTCCCCATGCCATGCTCGGATATGATCGAGCCTCTGTCGATAGCTATGTACGCGATATCGAACAACAGCTATCAACTCTGCGCCAACTCGTCCGTCATCTGCGTCGAGAGATCTCGACGATGCAATTAGCTCAAGGAGATACCGACTACACCCGTCTAGGATCTCATAGCACCGCCCTGCTAAGGGCAGCTGAAGGACAAGCTGCAGAACTGGTTGCTCAAGCAGAGCGTGAAGCCGAACGTATTAAGGAAGAAGGACGCAGAGTAGCTGTCGAATTGCGCACTCAATCCCAAAGTGCGATCGACGAGTTACGACTTTCCACCTTGGCTGATCTTCGCCAGATGCGTGAAAAATTAGAAGATGAATGCCACAGTATCCATCGTTGCGCACGAGAAGAAGCCGATTCCCTTCTAGCCTCGACGCGCACCACTGCCCAAAGCGAGCTTGAACAGGCTCGCCACCAGATAGATCTACTCACCAATGACCATGAAACATCCATGCGTCAGATGAGACATGATCTCGATCAAGAATTGATAGAGATGCGAACGCAGGCGCGTCGAGAGGCAGATGACGAAGCACAGCAGATCATTGCACAGGCTCACCAACAAGCCTCCTCCTTCCTCGAGACTGCGCGCCAAGAGGCGGAAAAGATCACCGCTGAGATGTCTCAGTTAATGGACGAGGTGAGCGAACAAGCTCGTCAGGCTCATGAACACCGTCAGCAGGTCAATGAAGAGGCTTCCGCTATACGCACGCGCGCCTTGGAAGAAGCCGATGCTATCCTCGCCCAAGCTCACGAAGATGCAACGGCTCAACGCTCAGCGGCAGCCGAACAGGCTCACCTGCTCAAAGAGCGTCTTGAAGAGCAATTTGCTTGGCGTAAAGAACAGCTCACTCGCGATGTGAATGCTCTCCTTGCCCGCAAAAGCGCTATCGTCGCTCAGATGAGTGCCATGCAACAACTCGTCGATCAAGCGACAACGGATTATCCAGATAGCGACCCCTTTGAAAATTCAGATATGGATCATAGCGATTTCCAGTGGTTGATCTCTCAGCCTGATCTCGAACAGATCAATCAGGAAGAATCGACGCGCATCCTCAACGCTGAACAGTTGCACGATATCCGATCTCAGGCTGAGCATAAGGATCGCGATAGCTTAGATCTCTATTCGGAATCGGAATCCGATCACGATAGTTCAGCTGAGGAAAGCTCCCATTGAACCTTTCCTTTCATGTCGTGAGAGAAGAAAGATTAAAAAAGACGATCTTCAGCGTGATCAATACCGCGTAAGGCATCGTAATCGACGATCACGCATTCGATGCCACGATCTTCGGCGAGAACCCTCGCTTGAGGTTTGATGAGCTGGGCCGCAAAAATTCCTTTTACCGTCCCCATCAAAGGATCGCGATTCATCAATTCCAAATAGCGTGTGAGCTGTTCCACTCCGTCAATTTCTCCGCGCCGTTTCACCTCAACAGCGACATATCCACCCGTGTGGTCACGGCAGAGCAGATCAACCGGACCGATAGGGGTTTGATATTCGCGCTGGACAAGACGGTATCCTTCACCGAAGGTCTCGGGATTGTCAGCAAGAAGAGCTTGAAGATGGGCTTCAACACCATCTTTTTGCAAACCAGGATCGACTCCCAATTCCATAGTGTGATCGAGATAGATATCGGCGAGATTTATCACCAACCTATCGCCGTTTTTCCCTGTCACCTGCCATTGCTCGACGATGGGAAGATCCACCACCTCTTGACCTTCAGATTTCATCTGTTCAGGGGTGAGAATACGCATTGTGCATGGAGGACTCATCCAATTCAATGGCTTATAGGCGCGATCATCGGCATGAATGGATACCGATCCATCAGCTTTGACGATGATCAATCGTTTAGCCATCGGTAGATGAGCGGTCAAACGTCCGCCATAATCGACCTGACATTCAGCAATCACTACACGCACGCGCACCACGCTAGCGCATTGAGAATAGAAAAAGGGTAATGTGACGCCTATGGGACGACGACAGAATAAATATGCGCGCCCTTTCCGTCCGCTGAGCTATAGCGAATCCAATACCTCCGCGACCAAATCAGATGGACGATGGGTGGTGCGAACGATTCGTCCTGAACGGGCAGTCAAAACCTATACCTGTCCTGAATGCCTGCGTCCCATCTCACCAGGAATAGCTCATATCGTTGCATGGCCTCACACTCCCCCATTAGGTGCGAGAAGCGGTGTCGAATATCGACGCCACTTCCATACATCATGTTGGCAACGGCGCTCATGAGGACATCGTGAATAAGAACGACCTTTTAAATTATCGTCACGTAGGGAATGGACGAGAAAGTATCGTCTTCCTTCACGGACTATTCGGACAAGGAAAGAACTTCACATCCATCGCTTCCTCCTTGGCAGATATCGCGACTTGTTATCTTATCGATCTTCCCAATCACGGAAGATCCCTATGGACTGACCGCTTCGATTATTCTCTTTTCGCTTATCACGTAGTCTCCACTATCCAATCCATCACCGATCAACCCATCACCCTCGTCGGACATTCCATGGGTGGAAAGGTGGCAATGAGAGTTGCGCTGGACTATCCCGATATTCTCAGCCGACTGACCGTGATCGATATCGCGCCTACCCCACGTCTCGATACCTCGGAATTTGCCCATATCATCACCACCCTTCGAGGTGTCGATCTCATATCAAAGAGCAGAGGTGATATTGATAGGCTTCTGGCAAGGGATTTTCCTTCAGATCAGCTCCGAGGTTTCCTCTTACAAAATCTCGTCTACGATTCCTATAGCTCACGGTGGACATGGCAGATCAATCTCGATCTGCTTGTGAACTCCCTTGAGCAATTGGCTGATTGGCCTTCCACAGATGCCAGATGGGAAGGGCAAACTCTATGGATCGTCGGAGACCAATCCCCTCTCGATCCTCTCAAGGACAAAGATGCCATGCGCGCACTTTTCCCTCATGTGCGCACGATGACTGTCAAAGACGCTAAACATTGGGTACACGCTGACGCACCACAGGTGGTCAGCGATGCTATTCGCTATATGGTACGTGTTTAGATCGGATATCAGCTTTCAAAAATCGTTGGATCTCCAGCGCCTCGACGCACGATAACAGCCTCTTCGCCGCTAAGATCAACAACGGTAGTCGCTTTCGTTCCAGCATCACCAGAATCGAAGATAGCATCGATCATATGGCCGATCTCATCTTCGACAATCCATCCTTCACTCAAAGGTTCCTCGTGGCCAGGAAGAATGAGACTCGAAGAAATGAGAGGTTCGCCGAGAGCCTCCAATAAAGCGATCGTTGCTCGATGCTGAGGCAGACGGATCCCAATTGTTTTCTTCTTCGGATGTTGCATCATCCGAGGAATCTCTTTGGTCGCCGGCAAGATGAAGGTATAGGAGCCAGGGGTAGCGGCTTTTAAGGAACGGAAAACCCAATTATCCATCTCGACATAGCGTCCAAATTGAGCGAAATTCGATACGACGATCGTCATATGATGACGTGAATCAACCTGCCGGATCGTTCGGATTCGTTCCACCCCTTCCTGATTGCCCAGACGAGTTCCCAGAGCAAAACCATTCTCGGTCGTATAGGCGATCACTCCAGAATCCAAGATATCGACCACTTGGGCAATGGAATGAGGTTGGGGATTAGACGGATGTACATCGAAATAACGAGCCATATCGACACTCTACCTGGGCTAAGAGAGATTGGAGAGAAAATCGAGATCAGCGCACAACTCCTGGTTCATCGATAAGCGAGATGGCATGTCCATCTGCTCTCAAGTATTCAATTCCGATCAGATTTAAAAAGATCGTCTTGACCATACGATGTGTATCGATGATGATTTTCCCGTCCTCTTCGATAGATACCTCATAGGTCAATCCCTCTCGATTGGCAAGATAGGAATCGATATCACGATGAATTTCTTCATCGGATTTCCCTCCAGCTACCAGGTAAGGACCCCAACTATTCGTTCCGGCACGTGCAGCCTGAGCAGCCAAAGATTCCAATTCTCGTACCTGAGCGAAACGACGTCCTCCATCGATCGCCAACCCCATACAGATGATGAGGACGGGAATCAGCATAGTGATGAATACGGAAAGGGATATACCCCGCTGAGCATATCGTCTCCCTTCACACAGGGAGCATGATCTTTCTTCCATAGTTCAGTGTCTCATAGTTGCATCGTCTATCTTTAGTTATCCACAGATCACAAGTACGCTTGGAGAATCATCTGTAACTTCGAGAAAGGTTTACGATCAGATGGTCACCAAAGTCGCTTTGCTCACAGCCGGCGGGTTCGCCCCCTGTCTTTCCTCTGCTGTCGCTGGGCTTATCAAGCGCTATACCGACGTTGCTCCCGACGTGGACATCATCGCCTATCGCCACGGATATGAAGGATTGCTAACAGGAGATTCTATCCACGTAACAGATGAGGTACGTCGCCATGCTGACCGCCTCTTCGCTTTTGGAGGCTCCCCCATCGGCAATTCCCGAGTGAAGTTGACCAATGTTGCCGATTGCGTCAAACGTGGCCTTGTTGCTGAAGGACAAGACCCTCTCGAAGTGGCAGCACGACAGCTTGTCGCAGACGGAGTTGAAGTTCTCCATACCATCGGAGGAGACGATACCAATACAACTGCCGCCGACCTTGCCGCCTATCTCGCCGAAAACGATTTCAATTTGACCGTTGTCGGTTTACCTAAGACCATCGATAACGACATCGTTCCCATTCGTCAATCCTTAGGAGCATGGACAGCTGCTGACCATGCGGCTAACTTCGCCAAAAATATCATCGCAGAGCATAACGCCGCTCCACGAGAGTTGATTATCCACGAAATTATGGGACGTAACTGCGGATATCTCGCGGCCGAAACGACCCGCCGTTATCGCGCATGGCTTGATGACCAAGAATGGCTATCGGATATCGGGCTTTCCCGTGACGCTTGGGATGTCCACGCCCTCTATATCCCCGAAGCCGCCATGGATATCGACGCTGAAGTCGAACGTCTAAGCGCCATCATGGATCGTGTTGGAAACGTCAATATCTTCATCTCCGAAGGCGCTGGAGTCAACGAGATCGTCGAGCAAATGGAAGCTGCTGGAGAAGATATTCCCCGCGACGCCTTTGGACATGTCCAAATCGATAAGATCAACCCCGGACAGTGGTTCGCCGCACAATTTGCCAAGCGTATCGGCGCTCAAAAGACGATGGTTCAAAAGTCGGGTTATTTCTCTCGTGCAGCCGCATCAAATGAAGAAGACCTCGATCTCATCTTGCGTACCTGTGAGATGGCAGTCGATGCCGCTTTAGAGCGCACTCCTGGAGTTATCGGTATGGATGAAGATGCTGACGATGCTCTCTCCCTCATCGATTTCCCGCGTATCGCTGGGCATAAACCTTTCGATATCACTCAAGAATGGTATGTCACGATGTGCCGCGAGATCGGCATGGGAGAACCCCGCAAAGCCTAAGCGCTTCTACCGGTGGCATCGTTACGGCGATGCCACCTTTTTTATCGCGTCTTCTTCCCTTTTTTCATAGTGTTTTGGCGCAATGAGCGAAGCGATATCCACCGTGAATGCAATCTTTCAAGACGACGTCTGCGTTCTACAACACGTCGTTGCCAATCGGATTGCGCCCATTGCCAATGATGATCGACCATGTGGGTATCGTTACGAGATTTTAAGATCTTATCGGCAGCACAATAGCGACGGGCAATTGCTGGCTGATTCCATGTCGCCACCCACGCCGTCCAGAATAAAACGAGCTGAGCAAAAAGATTCACCACTAGCATGACGACGATGACTGGTCCAAGTACCTGAGTGGCTTTCCCAAGCGCGAAGATCTTCGTCAGCTCTCCACCAACCGCCTGGAGGAGGACGAAGGAAATCCCCGCCCATAAAGCTCCATAGCGGATAGCGATCCGATTGATCCCCTCCTCTGGGAAGAAACGAAAGATCAAATAGAACATTGAAAAGGCAGAGAGGATCGAAAGCGCCATTGAGAAAAGACCTACAGCGCTTCTAGAGACCATCACATTTCCCATCGCAAGCCATCCCACCACGATCTCAAGCAATTGGGTAGTGATCGTGGTTGCGACCATAGCAATCGTCGCCAAGACGATGATGATAATGACCAAAACCATATTGATCAGATACTCGATGACAAGGGAATGGGGAGGATTGCTCAAATCAAAATCCGGACGAGCCATGCCTCTAATCGCCGCTTTGAGATTGGTCACCCATGTGGAGGCTATCAATAAGGCGATGATGGTAGCGACCACACCGATAGAACGCCAACTTTCCAGATAGCTTCCCATCAAAGACGTTAGCTGCTGTTGTAAAGGACCAGCATGAATAGTCGCCTCGATCGTCTTCTCAAGATAATCCAGCCACTGTGGGTAAATCACTGTCAACGTAAAACCCAAAATAGCGAAGGCGAACATCAAAATCGGAACGATTGATAGCATCGTGAAAAATGCAATGGACGCGGCGAGCTGATTGCCCAATCTATTCCAATATCGCCAATGGGCTCTGATGAGATGATCGATCCACGGTAGTCTTGTCCGAGATCTCCAAGGTGTCATATCACCGATGCCACTTCATCTGGTGCTAGATATCGAATGAGATCAATTGGCTTTGCGTAGACGACGACGTTCACGCAAAGCAGCTAATTCGTCCACCTGATCAGCTTTCTCGGTTCCCGTAGATGGCAGGGTGGATAGAGTCCCTTCAATATCACGCCATACCCCTCCGAGAGCGATTGCGAACATTCCCTGTCCGCCACTGAGGAGATCAACAATTTCATGATCGTCGCTGCATTCGTACACCGATACCCCGTCGCTCATCAAGGTTACCTGGGTGAGATCATAGACTCCACGCTGACGCAAATGGTCGATCGCTGTGCGAATCTGCTGAAGGGAGATACCCGCATCTAAAAGTTTCTTCACGACTTTCAGCATGAGAATATCGCGGAAAGAGTAGAGGCGCTGGGTACCTGATCCTTCAGCGGCACGAAATTCTGGACGAACCAAATCGGTACGCGCCCAATAATCGAGCTGCCGATAGGTGATCCCCGCAATATTGCAGGCCATCGGTCCACGAAAACCAAGATCGTCTGGCATCGCCGAATAATCCCCTTCGAAAAGAGCATCTTGGACAGCGCCGAGATCACCGGCGTTATTAGCTGCCATCATCTCTCCTCTTCGGTATATCTCGTGGATAACTCTTACCCTTGACGCTAGAGCTTTCCTTCAATCGGTGCAATCACCCTCGGAGAGTAATTTTGGCGTGTCGCGATCTTTCACGAGTGAAGAAAAAGATAAAAAGATGTTTTTACTAGGGATTATATGTCGAATTGAGAGGCAGTTACCCCATCGATAAAACGTTTAAAATCTTCAACTTCATCGCTATCTATTCCCCAAAGGTCAACTGCAGCTTCATCCATGACAGATGCCTCAACCTCAATAGGGCATTGAGTAAGCAACGAAACTACGGCAATATCGCTGATACGAGAAGGCCAGACAGAATCACGACAATGGATTTCTCCTTCAAAAATGCCTGCGCTATAGGAGGTGATATGTAAGCTCATCTGCTGACATCTATCAGCGACAAGCCTATGTATCGATATCGGTTCAGGCTCATCTGGATCGAGAGTTTGGACGATGAGGGATGCATCAAAATGGGAAATCCAGATAGGAAGGAATCGCACCCCATCCTTTTCTTTCAAGATGAGGACGGGAGCTCTGGTAGAGCTTTCCACCCTCACCCCATCAACCTCGACGACAGATCGCTGTCTCATCGTTCCAACATGGTGTACAAAACAGATGCGTGAGCATGAACGATCAATTGTGATAACTCATGGACAAGACGAGCTGTTTCAGCCCCACGTCCAGCATGAGGAGCCATCACCTGTTCAACCAGTCCAGCTTCCTGTTGAGCTGCATATTTAATCGCTCGCAGATGGAGAGTGCCCATCCCATACTCTTGAAGTTTACGAGCCACCACACATAGAGTCAGAGCTTCTCGTCCGTAATACATCGAACCACGTCTCGGCATGACCATACGTTGACGCTCCATCTCGATGAGCATCGCTTCAGGAATTCCACTCATCTTGAGCAGTTCGCGACGCGTGACTTTGATAGGACGCCGTTCTTTTGTAGGAGAAGGAGACTGGGAAGAATCTGGTGATGTAGACGATGGCGATGGTTCACCGCTGGCTGGTAAAGCATCGGCGGCAGGAGGGGTTTTACCTTGATCCATGAGATCTAGATGTTCACGGATTACTTTAAGTGGCAGATAGTGATCCCTCTGCATTCTCAAGATATAGCGTAAACGCTCAATATCGGCTTCGGCATAGCGCCGGTATCCGGACGGAGCCCGCTCAGGAGCGACCAACCCCTCACTTTCCAGATATCGAATCTTAGAGATACTGATATCTGGAAATTCCGATCTGAGAAGGGGCAAGATCTGCCCGATACTGCGCTTAGTGGAAGGAGACATTAACTCAATCCGCGCTCGCTCACGAAGAACAGCATCCTAAATTTTCCGATCTGAACTTCATCTCCTGGACGCAAAATCGCCTCATGATCGACCAATGTGCGATTGACATAGGTACCGTTGAGGCTCCTGTTATCGACGATAGATACGCTGTGATCTTTCATCACGAATTGAGCGTGATGACGCGAAACGGTGATGTCGTCGAGGAAAATATCCGATTTTGGAGAGCGCCCAGCAGTTACCACTTCTTTATCCAGACGGTAACGAGCTCCCACATCAGGACCACGGGTGACGATCAAGAGAGCATTTCCAGCCGGCAACTCTTGGAGAGCGTCAGCATCCTCAGCGCTCAGCTCGATGGAACGAGCCTCTTCTTCAGGAAAAATGATGACCCGTGTCGTATCGGAAAGCGAGGCATGAGATGTTAACGACGCGCCGCAGTGGGAACAGAAATTGCTTCCCTCAGGGTTGGCGTGACCGCACTTCGCACAATCAACCATCCGGCCTCCTATGTCAGCAGATCATAAGAAAATCTAAGAACAGTCTAATGGATTTTAAAACTCAGAACAGATCGCCTCGCGGATGATGAACCTTTCTTGGACAATACGTCTCGATAGATATTAAGAATCTGAGAGCCGACCTGAGACCAGTCATATCGTCTGCCATAGTCATGCAAAATCTTACGATCGCAAGATGTATGTAGCGCTTGGATGATTCCCCATGCCAATGCTTGGCTATCCTCTGGACGGACGAGACGACCTATGCGTCCCCCGTCCAAAAGAAAACGGAATGCCTCAATATCGGAAGCAACAGGAGTTGTAGACGACAGAAGGGCTTCGAGCAAGACGATCCCAAAGGATTCGCCTCCCCTATGAGGGGCGACAAAAACATCGCTTCTACTGAGCCATTCATTGCGCGTACGATCATCCACTGCTCCAAGGAAGGTAACAGAATCCATTTTTTCTAGACGAGATCGCTTCCTCGTCTCACCGATGATAATCAGATGAGCGTTAGGGCAATGCTTTATCACCTGCGGCCAGGCACGCCACAAAATATCGAATCCTTTTCGTCGATCATCGAGACGACCTACGAAGATGACATATCGATATCCATTGTGCAGATCATCTACTTCCCTATCCCCATCATCTAGTCCATAGAGATCTGCTTCTATCCCATTGGGGATAATCTGAGCTTGAATACCGCTATAGGAATAGGCTGTCATCTGAGCGACAGGAGAGACAGCAATTGCGGCATTGAGGGGACGTATCCATCCGCACGTGCGCAAGAAAGTCCGTGCAATTGTGGAAGGAATAGGTGAGCGATATCCGATATGGAAAGTTCCCACTACTGGATAAGGACTGAGCCGAAGAGCATGCCACGATACCGATGGCACGAAAGGTTCATGGATGTGGATCAGGTCGAAATGATGATCCGATAGCCACGACTTTACTCGTCTAGATACTCCCCGTCCCCAGGAGAGAAAAGCCGATGATCCATTAGCTGAAATCCGTATAGAGCGCCCAGATGATTGCACGAAATCATCGATTGAATAAGACGATGTCCATCGTCTCTGGTCACCATCAGGAGCGAGATAGTAAACGCGATGTCCTTGGCAAGACAGCCAATGTCCCAATCCTAGAATGTGATTTTGTACCCCACCAGGATGGGCGAAGGAATAGGGACTTACACAGCCGATCGTCAATTTCTTCTCGTCAACGCTCATGAATTATCCACGGGATTTGAGGGGAGTCATGACGAGCCAATCACTACAATGACGCTCAATCGCTGTCCGATAGATATCGCACAGATCTTGAGCCGCTCGATAAAGATCATCTTTCGATTCCTTGACTGTCAATAGCGATCCAATCTCGATGACCAGATGTGGAGATCGCCAATAACAGATGAGAGGCACGATGGCAGACGATGTCCGTTGAGCTAGACGCAAAGCGCCTGCGGGTAGCAAAGAGTGAAAATCCTGCGACCATTCAACATCGATTCCTCTTGAGGAAAAACTGCGATCGCTGAGTAAACAGACCAGCGCTCCACGGGCAAGATCATCGCTCAATTTCGACATGAGATCATTGGCATCATGAGGATAGATCTTCATACCCATTTTTGCCCTAAGGGCACTGAAAAATTCAAAAAATCCATGCGGTAATCGCTCAGCTACCGAGACGATATTCATATTGCGACATGCCCCATAGGCTCCCGCTAAATCCCAACTTCCCATATGGGGTAAGACGACGATCAAGCCGCGATCACAAGCCCGTTCCAATCGCTCCCAGCTCGCGTGTTCAACGATCACCATATCCATGATCTGCGAAGGGGAAAGATGAGCGATTTTCAAGCTTAAAAAGCGGTTCATTATCCAGCGGTGGACAAGGCTAACACGATCGCGATATCCAGTCGTCCTATCGGCTACCTTCATCACATTCTCTTGCCAAATAGATAGCCCTGTGAAAGGGAGGAAAGCAAGCGGATAGGAACATAGATACGCCAGATAATCGACCAGACGAATATTGAGGTATTTACATAGCCATGAAAAAAATCTCAACACGTCATAATTCCTGCTGGGATAAAGCGCGATAGCTTTCGTAGATGCGTTGAATAACGCTGATCGCTCCGCCGATAGCCAAGATGATAAATCCGCTGTAGAGAGCCCATGAACATCCCAGCCCTTGCAGTAAAGCTGCAAGTAGAACGATGAGGATTCGATCTGCTCGCGTGATAATCCCGCTCCTAATCTCAACTCCCAATGCACCCCCACGAGCTTTCGTATAAGAGGTGAGCTGAGCGAGGATGAGAGCGATAATTCCCCATACGACAGAGGCTCTCGATAAGACTTCTAAGGCCCAATAGATCAGCGATAGGAAAAGGATGCCATCAGCTAAGCGATCTAAGGTGGAATCGAGAAATGCTCCCCAGCGAGTTGATAGTCCTCCTAGACGAGCCATCGTCCCATCCAAAGAATCGACCAGAATCGCAGGGGTGATGAGTAAAGCTCCTTGCCAAAGCCAGCCACGGGGAAAACAGATCACAGCGATGATGACGGTAAGTCCTGTACCGATCCACGTCATGCGATCAGGGGTGATCCCTCTCGTGAGTAAAAATCGGGCGATAGGTGTCACCACTGCTGCCCAGCGACTGCGCAAGCGTTCAAGCATCATCCCTGCCTATTGAAAAGAGATCCCATGCCTGAGCGAAAAGGGTACGAGTCTCAGCTAGGAATTGCGGGAGGGCTTTCACCTGTCCGATGATCGGCAAGAAATTCGCATCCCCTTCCCATCTAGGAACAATGTGTTGATGTAGATGAGCTGCGATGCCTGCTCCCCCAGCCGTCCCTTGATTGATTCCAATATTGAGACCAGCAGGGGAAGATACCCGATTGATAACCTCTATCGCTTGGACTGTGAGATCAGCAATCTCATAGCGTTCCTCGTCCGTAGCTTCTGCATAGAGACCGATATGGCGATAGGTGCATATCAGCAGATGCCCAGGGTTATAGGGGTAGAGATTACAGATGACATATGCCCTCTTTCCACGATGGACGATCAAGGATTCCTCATCATCCATCTGGACAGCCCGACAGAACGGACATTGCCCCTTGGAAGAATCCGAAGGTTTCTTCTCTCCCCCTACATATGCCATCCGATAGGGAGTCCACAGACGTTGAAGGCAATCGGGAATACCCGGATGATCGTCAAGAGAGATCATCCGAGGTTCATCGACAGTATCGCTCATCGCGATTCTCCATGTGGATCATCGTTGCGACGCTGTTTCACCCACTCACAGATCATCTCAATCGCTTCATCAACGGGGACGCCATTACGCTGAGAGCCATCTCTGAAGCGGAAAGAAACCGCCTGGGCTTGTTCATCATCTCCACCGGCGATGAGCATGAAGGGAACCTTCTGCTTTTGGGCATTGCGAATCTTCTTTTGCATACGATCATCGGAGTTGTCGAGTTCGCAGCGAATACCTTGAGCGCGAAGTTTCGCCATAATCGTATCGAGGTAATCGTTAAAAGCTGCCGCGACTGGGATACCAACTACCTGGGTTGGAGCCAACCAGGCAGGGAAGGCCCCGGCGTAATGTTCGGTGAGAACTCCGAAGAAACGCTCGATAGATCCAAAAAGAGCCCTGTGGATCATGACTGGACGCTGACGGCTTCCATCTGGAGCCGTATATTCCAAATTGAATCTTTCAGGCAAATTGAAATCGAGCTGAATCGTAGACATCTGCCAGGTTCGTCCGATGGCATCCTTGGCTTGAACAGAGATCTTTGGCCCATAGAAAGCAGCCCCTTCAGGATCGGGAACAAGTTCTAACCCTGATGCGATACCGACTTCTTCTAAGGTTCGAGTGGCTTCTTCCCAGATCTCATCGGAGCCGACCGAATGATGAGGATCTCGCGTGGACAGCTCGAGATAGAAATCGTCAAGTCCATAATCTTTCAATAGGGACAAGACGAAAGTGAGCAGGCGTGTCAGCTCATCCTTCATCTGTTCCTTCGTGCAGTAGATATGGGCATCGTCTTGAGTGAATCCGCGCGCACGAGTCAAGCCATGGATCACGCCAGATTTTTCGTTACGGTAGACGGTTCCGAATTCAAAAAGACGTAGCGGAAGTTCACGATAGGAGCGCTGACGAGAGCGGAAGATCAAGTTATGCATCGGGCAGTTCATGGGCTTGAGATAATAATCCTGACCCTCTTTGGTGATATTGCCCGCATCGTCTATTTCCTCGTCCATGTGGATGGGAGGATAGATACCTTCCGAGAAGAAATCGAGATGTCCAGAGATCTCGTAGAGACGCC
Organism: Actinomycetes bacterium; assembly: GCA_023419175.1. Taxonomy (GTDB): domain Bacteria; phylum Actinomycetota; class Actinomycetes; order Propionibacteriales; family Propionibacteriaceae; genus Brooklawnia. The sequence continues at coordinate 4,836 of JAEZYG010000071.1, read as the reverse complement.
CCTTGGTGATATGGGGCGTATTGACGAAAGAATAATTTTCTTCAACGTGACGTCTGCGCGAATAATCCTCCATCTCCATACGGATAATTCCGCCCTTAGGATGGAAAACCGACAGACCTGAACCGATCTCATCGGGGAAACTGAATAGATCGAGTTCTGTGCCCAATTTGCGGTGGTCGCGTTTGGCTGCTTCTTCCATGCGACGCTGATACGCCTTCAAATCATCTTTCGATGCCCATGCCGTTCCATAGACGCGTTGGAGAGTCTGTTTTGATTGATCTCCACGCCAATAGGCAGCTGAGGTCTTGGTCAACGCCACTGCTGGGATATAGCCGGTATGGGGGACATGGGGACCTCGACATAGATCTTTCCAGGCAACAGATCCATCACGGCGAATATTGTCATAAATAGTCAATTCCCCATCGCCGACCTCAACAGAAGATCCGTCAGCATCGCTGGCTTTCGCCTTATCTCGAATCAATTCCAGTTTGAATGGTTCATTCGCTTCTTCAGCAAGAGCCTCTTGCTCAGTGACAACACGACGGACAAAACGCTGACGTTCTTTGATGATCGCCAACATTTTCTTCTCGATGATCTTCAGATCCTCTGGAGTCAACGGGTCTGTTGCGAAGTCATAGTAGAAACCATCGGTAATTGGCGGTCCGATTCCCAGTTTCGCCTCGGTGAAAATCTCTTGTAAAGCTTGCGCGGTCACGTGAGCGGCAGAGTGGCGAATAATGGACAAACCTTCATCCGATGCAGCCTCAATGCCTTCCACTTCGTCGCCGTCATGAAGCTCGGTGGCTAGATCTACAGTGATTCCGTTGAGGCGCATGGCGACAATGGAACGATCCTTGCCGAAAATATCCAGTCCGTTCGCTCCATCATCGAGATGATGAACAGAATTTTCTAGGCCGCAAACTGTGACATCGATAGACACATTTCATCCTTTCGGCGGCATACCTGGCCGCTCGATCGTGGTAGTTCAGTGGCGAATCGCCTTCTTGATATTGTGCCCGAAAAATGGATAGAAAAGCTATCTCAACTCAGCCTTCATGTATCAATGGAAAAACCAACGGGTGGGCGATACTGGGTTCGAACCAGTGACCTCTTCGGTGTGAACGAAGCGCGCTACCACTGCGCCAATCGCCCTTGCGCTGTTTAAAGCTAGCAGATCTTTGCATAAAGACCAAGCGATCTGAGGATCTAGTGCACCTATCCAGGCCAAGGACGCTCATATACGCCATCACTTTGCTCACGATGGAGAAGGCTCACATCAGATAAGGATCGAATGCTTAGAAGATACGACCGCTTTCAGCATGCACCACTCTCAGCTATGGAAACGATGTAACCAGAGAAAAAATAGCTGACTAGGGATTATGAATTCTGATGCAACATGTTGCCCCCTCTCTCGCGGAGCCGATTTGGCATCTTTGCCCAGATCCACTAACTTATTCCTTGCACGTGAACCGGACAGTTCCGGTCGAGCAATGCGGACGTGGCTCAGCTGGTAGAGCATCACCTTGCCAAGGTGAGGGTCGCGGGTTCGAATCCCGTCGTCCGCTCGCAGAGGGGTCTCGCGTATAAGTCCCGAAACTCACGCAGCACCCTCGCTGGTGGGTTGGCCGAGAGGCGAGGCAACGGACTGCAAATCCGTGTACACCGGTTCAAATCCGGTACCCACCTCGGTGGAAACACTATGGGCGGTTGGCGCAGTGGTAGCGCGCTTCCTTGACACGGAAGAGGTCACTGGTTCAAACCCAGTATCGCCCACCACTACGGGAGATGGTCACCATCTCCCGTTTTTTCATCCTTTCTCATCTTCCTTACCCGCCTTCACGCCCCCCTTAGCCATTGGCAGGGAAACAAAAGATTTTATAGATCAGCCAAAATGAAAGATCACCCCTTCAAATACTGCACCCCAAGCAAATTTTCTCCCTCATGAGGCTTATAAGAAAAAAATTTCTGCCCACTAAGAGAAGATCAGGGGTATTCCTCTGAAGCAAGGAATCTCAAAAAAGTAAGATTTACAGCTTTAGCGAGAATCTATCCGCAGATTACCGCAATATTTTGGGTATGGGCATGGATTTCAAAATAATTTTTTATTTCACAGTCTCATAATGTGGGACACAATTTGCCTTTCCAACTCACTTTTCGCCAGAGTGTCTGACATGGGGCTTAGAAAAATAAGTCTGTAGTCGTATGTAGTAGAAAGGTGCTTGATATGACCGCACCCGCGTTGATCCTATTTGCTCATGGTTCCTTAGATACCCGCGCTGAGCAGATTTATCTTCGCCTACGCCATCAGATGCAGCTCAAGCGCCCTCATCTACCGATTCACCTCGCCTTTAGCGATAACTGTCCTCCGAGCGCCTCCCAGGTCGTCAAGACCTTAGCTAAGCGCAACATCGATGAAGCAGTTTTCGTCCCCATCGATCTATCTCGCGTCCAAGAAGCAGATGAGACGATGCAATCCATCGTGACATCTCTCAATCAACGTTACGAGACGATGACAATCAGCTTGTCACGTCCACTTGGACCAGCAGCAGATCTGCTCTATTGCCTCGATACCCAAGTACGCGCAGCATTGAGCAGTGTCCATGCCAGACAATTAGATGGTCTTGTCCTCATGGTTCCGCGCTGGGGAGACCTTCGAGGAGCCTCGATCATCGCACGTCGCGCCAGACAATGGTCTAGCCAACATCGTCTTCCCGTCCAGATCGCCTATGGGGATGAAAGCGGATTAGACGCTGGACAAGCTGTCCGCACTCTTCGCTCAAGCGGACGTCGCCACGTGGCTTTGGCGTCACTATCGATCGCTCCCGATGAGACCTTTCTTACACAAGCTCAGCTTGCCTATCAGGCTGGAGCAATCGCTATCGCATCTCCTCTTGGGGCAGATGAGCGTCTCATGGATATCATCTTTGAACGCTATTCCGTATGCGCATTTGAATCCATCCTGCCGGTAAATGACATTCACTGTGAACAAAAAGCATCGTAGAATAGTTGAATGACTACCGAAGATTTTGAGACACCTTTCGCCCTGCTCAGCAATGAGCAGTGGCGGAAGCGTCTCACATCAGCCGAATATCACATCTTGCGCGAAGCTGGAACCGAAGCTCCATTCACAGGCGAATATACCGATGAATTTTCACCCGGTATCTATAGTTGCCGTGCTTGTGGCCTCGAATTATTTTCCTCAGCGACGAAATTCCACTCTCACTGTGGATGGCCAAGCTTTTTCGCCTCTGAGGGAGAGGAACGAATTCGCTATTACTCAGACGATTCAATTCCTGGACGGCCACGCGTTGAGGTGCGCTGCGCACGTTGCGATTCCCACCTCGGACATGTCTTTGACCAGGAGGGATATGACACTCCCACGGATCGGCGTTTCTGTATCAATTCCTTGAGCCTTCGCTTCAGCCCATCTGAAGAAAAATAATCCAGATTCAAGGAGAAATTATCCATTCTTCGGCGTGCCGAGGCAGATCGCTTTCCCCTGATGCTTAGGCTCAAAGAGTGTCTGCTCTATCATTTGCTTCGGCACATAGCTCACCTGCTGATCTCTTCTCAGATATACGAGACCTCATCGATCGGCATAGCTGGCATGAATCCTTCACAGTGCATTCCATGCCTTCCCCTCAAAGGATAGCTCCCTTTTCCTATGCTCTCGAAGCCGATCTTGATGTCGGCGATGAGAGTATCGCTGATGCCCGTCTTATCGTCTTATATAATCCCGATGGAGATGAGAGCTGGGAAGGTTGCTTTCGCTGTGTCGGATTGATCCGAGCAGATGTCGATGTGGAAATGGTGACAGATCCCCTTCTCGCTGAAGTCGCATGGTCATGGCTGACAGATGCCTTGACTAACTGTGACGCTTCCTATTGTCATCTGAACGGGACTGTGACCTCTCAATCCTCTCGCTGTTTTGGTCTTCTCGATAAAGATGACACGGCTGAGATTGAGATTCGAGCCTCATGGACGCCTGAGATCAGGCAATGTGACCAGATCACCTCCCATCTGAGGGCCTGGGAAGGACTCACTTTCATCACTGCCGGCCAGCCCTTCCCAGACGATCAGATCGTCCCCCTCACCACACGACGGCTGAATTCATGACATCTGCTGTACCAACTGCTCTTATCCCTAGAGGACGGGTTTCTTATATCGATACCTTAGATAGCTACCAGCAGATGATCGAGCGCATCGCTTCTTTAGAAGGACCATGTGCTATTGATGTGGAAAGAGCTCATGGATATCGCTATTCAACAAGGGCATATCTCGTCCAGATTAAACGTGGCGATGAGATCTTTTTGATCGATCCCATTCGCCTAGGAAGTCGACATCGAGAAGCTGACCTATCAGCTCTCTATGAAGCTATAGGCCACCAGACATGGATTTTTCATGCTGGACAATATGATTTGGCAAATCTGAGAGCCTTACAAATGCCTATTCGTACAATTTTCGACAGTGAGATCTCTGGACGTCTGCTCGGATTCGACAAGGTAAATCTTGCCTCTATGGTCGAACGTTGCTGTGGTTATCACTTGGAAAAACGCTATTCAGCTGTCAACTGGTCTGTGCGTCCATTGAAGAAATCCTGGCTGGACTATGCCAGCTTAGATGTCGATTTTCTTATTGACATGCGTAGCGAATTGCTCACTCAACTAGAACAGAGTCACCGCTTAGAATGGGCTTATCAGGAATTCGAGTGGATTGTTGAAAAGACCTCTCGCCCTCCTCGTATCGACGAAGAATCTTGGCGCAAACTATCGGGATTGCACCAATTAAAATCGAGAAGAGCACTGGCATTTGCCAAAGGATTATGGGAAAGCCGCG
>JAEZYG010000010.1 GCA_023419175.1 Actinomycetes bacterium | reverse complement strand
TGCTACCCATACCCCATATACACAGCTTTATCTATCCTGCACCCAACAACCCAACCACTCATAGTCCATACTTGCCACTATGAGATAACCCCTATCTCTCCATACCCACCAAATCACAAACTAGTGAATACGCTCAAAAAAGAGGGGAGGGGTGAGAGTTCTTTGATTCTACTGATCACTCACCACACCCAGAGGCGCTCTCAGCAACAGCGATAAGCATTTTGCTCATCTTGTGCAAGATGCTCATCGAATACCTAAGAGTTGTTCGCATATATCTGGAAATCTATTATCAAACTACCCTGTGACCTTCTTATCTATCTCAGGTAAATAACTCCATGGACAAGAGATGAAAATCAAGGTCTTGTTTTCTTTAGACATTGTGAAAAGCGCTCAAGTTGTCTGCTATTTTTGTCACACCTTGCTGGCACGGGCACAATAGAGCCCATGAGTTTTTCTCGCGGACGCAATGACCGATCTCGTCCACATGGAGGAGGTCGTCCTCACTCTCGACAGCGTCGACATTCCTCGTCTACGTTCTCTTCTGCAAAATCGGAAGATTCAAGGCCTAAAAAGCCCTATCGTTCGACAGAATCGCAATCTGAACGATCAGAGGAGCGTCCACGTAACGGATTAAAACGCAACCAGAGATCTGGATTCCGAGGCAATTCTTCTTTTCCACGTGATAAGAAAGCACCGCGTTTCTCAGCGAAATCGCGTCCGCGACCTTTCAAAGATGACGATAAAACGAAACGACCTGCTAGGGACGAACAGCTTGAAGAATGCATTCTTCCTCCTGGTTTAGAACCGCGTAGCGATGAACCCGAACTTCCACCTGGCTATGAGAATGTCGATATGCCACGTTCTTTGAATGCGGGTCTTCGCTCCCTCAATAAACAGATGGCGGCGAAGGTTGCAGGACATATCGTTTATGCCTCACAGATAGCTGAGGAAGATCCTCAGATGGCTCTTCGGCATGCGCAAGTAGCCCGCCGACTGGCATCACGGCTGCCGATCGTGCGTGAGTTCTGTGCCGATATCGCCTATCTAGCTGAGGATTTCCCAGTCGCTCTCACCGAATTTCGTGCGATCTATCGCATGAGCGGTAATGACGACTACCTACCGGTCATCGCCGATTGCGAACGAGCTACTGGACGCCTCGATGCGGCATTGCGTACCGTCCAGCAGGCAAAGAAACGCACGCTGACGCCTCCTCAACGCACGGAATTAATTCTGGTGGAATCGGGAATCCGTGCAGATATGGGTCAAAAGGACGAAGCTATGCGTCTGCTGAAAAATGCCATCTCGGCTCAAATAGGTAACCAGATAGACCAAGCCCGTCTGCGATATGCCTATGCTGATGCTCTAGCTCATCACGGACATGACAAGGCGGCTCGTCAATGGTTTGCGTCAGCATCTGCCTACGATGTGGATCATGTCCTGCCGATTGCCCACCGTCTTGCTGAATTGGATGGGACAGTCTATGAAGACGATGAATTCGATATTCTCACCGTTGACACTGATGAGGAGATAGATGACTGATCTCATCGATCAATACGATGCAGCTCTTTTCGATCTGGACGGGGTGATCTATCTCGGTCCTGAACCGATCGCATATGCTGCAGACAGCATCGAACGTCTTCGCAGACAAGGAATCCGTCCAGCATTCGTCACCAATAACGCTGGACGATCCGTTCAGACGGTAGCTGCTCATTTGAGAGAATGCGGGATTGAAACTGCCAAAGAAGATATCGTCACTTCTGCTCAAGCTATCGCAGATCTCATGGTAGAAGAATTGGACGAAGGATCTTCGGTTCTGGTCTGTGGAGCTCCCTCCTTGGCAGATGAGATAGCCTCTCGTGGCTTAAGAGTTGTTCACCAAGCTTCCGATAATCCTGTGGCTGTCGTTCAAGGCTACGATCCACAGATGACCTGGCCGCGTATCGATGAAGTGTGTATCGCGATCCAATCGGGAGCGAGATGGTATGCCTCTAACCCGGATACCACGAGACCTACCGATCGAGGAATCGTTCCAGGAGCGGGCGCTCAGATCCAGGCTGTGCGTTTCACCGTTGATACAGATCCCGTCATGGCTGGTAAACCTTATCCACCTCTTTTAAAGACGACAGTCGCTCGCCTGGGATGTTCGCGTCCGATCTTTATTGGAGATCGGCTCGATACCGATATCGAAGGAGCTCACCGCGTAGGGATGGACTCATTCATGGTCTTTACTGGAGCCCATGGAAAGAAAGATCTGATCGCTGCAGATGAACAACACCGTCCGACAGCGATTGGAGCAGACTTGCGTTGGTTATTTAGTCCTAGTCGGAAGGTGGAATTGAGCGATTCATGGGCACGATGTGGCAAAGTTCTCGTCTCTTGTGAGGGAGATCGTTTACTAGTCGATGGTCTTGAGAATAGTGAAGATCACTATGACGCTTTATGGGCGGCATGCCATCTGGTGTGGTATCGCCAAGCTCCCATCGATCACGATTTCTTGGAAAGATTAGATGCTGTCAGGTGAGATGTGAACGATATATATGACCGATCTTCTCAAATCCCTTTGACAGGGGATAAAGCTATAGATGACCTGATGATTGCGATGGAGAATATGGAAGCGACAGATAGCGCTACCAGGTTGTCCATATTGAAACGAACTCACGAAGATCTGGTGGATTTACTCAACGCTCCCAGTGCAGATCAGCAGACGATACCTGGATTGCGACCTTAGATGACGATCCGTCTCGATCAAGCAGCAGTTGTGCGTGGACTATTCACCTCCCGAACAAAAGCTGCATCTGCTATTCGTGCAGGCAAGGTCTATCTTGACGGGAAGGAATGCCGTCGCCCATCTACTCAGGTAAGAGAGGATCAGCATATCGAGGCTGAAGCGGAACGTTGGGTATCGCGTGCTGCTTATAAATTGCTAGGAGCGATTGAAGCTCTCGACATTTCCATTCCATCACGGATATTGGATGCTGGAGCATCGACAGGTGGATTCACTCAAGTCTGTTTAGAATATGGGGCTCGCGAAGTCTATGCCTGCGATGTTGGACATGGTCAGCTTGCACCTATCTTGAGACAAGATCCACGCGTCCATGTTAGAGAAGGTCTCAATATCCGCTCTATCGATCTTTCCGATCTCGATGGAAAGCCTGTTGATTTGGTCGTTGCAGATCTGTCTTTCATCTCTTTGCGTTTGGTGATCGAAGCTCTCAATCGCGTTGTCGATGAGCAAGGACGAGTCCTCCTCATGGTGAAACCTCAATTCGAGGTAGGCCGTGAACGCCTTGGAGCTATGGGGATCGTCCGTGATGATGGTGACAGAAAAGAAGCCATTGACGAGGTGATCGCGACGGCTGAAAGGATAGGATGGCGATTGCTTTCTCAGGTGGATGCATCGATCAGTGGAGAATATGGTAATCGGGAGCATTTCGTCTATTTCGGACTGTCCACAGGCAGATGACTTCCTTTAAGAAACGATTAGGCTGGGAATGTGAGTGAGAAATTCCGCAGACGTCGTGTCGGTATCATGCTGCACCCTTCGCGTCTTGAAGCGATCGATGTTGCCTGCGCCTTCGTCGAAGGAATGGGGCGGGCAGATATCGACTGTTACGGTTTTGGAAGCGAACAAATCGAGCAGTTGAATCAGCGTTTGGACGGTGATGTCGTCGAGGCTGTCGAGGCAGACTCGATAGAGGATGTGGAATTGCTCGTCGTTTTCGGTGGAGATGGAACGATCCTAAGAGCAGCAGAACTGTGTGTCCCGTCTCATATTCCCCTTCTCGGAGTGAATCTGGGGCATGTGGGTTTTCTTGCAGAACTCGATTCATACGATGTGGATAGGCTGGTCACCTATGTGATTGAGCGCGACTATACCGTTGAAGAACGTCTCACTCTCGATGTGGAATTGACAGATGAGGACGGAAATCTATTGTGGTCGTCCATGGCAGTTAATGAGGTGAGCGTCGAAAAGGCTGCGCGAGAGAAGATGCTCGATATGCTCATAGAAGTCGATCATCATCCCTTGTCACGCTGGGGATGCGATGGGATGCTTATCGCAACACCTACAGGATCGACCGCCTACGCTTTCTCCTTAGGAGGGCCTGTGATCTGGCCCGATGTTCAAGCCTTCCTCCTATGTCCGATGGCAGCTCATGCCCTTTTTGCTCGTCCAGTAGTCTTAGATCCTCGCTCTAAAGTCCATATGAGACTATCCGATGAGATGTCTCCACAAGCGATTGTATGGTGTGATGGACGGCGCTATTGCGAGATATCATCATCGACTCATATCCATATCAGACGAGGAAAAATGCCCTTGCGTGTCGCTCGTCTCCAACAAAGCCCATTTACTTCGCGTCTGGTGAAGAAATTTAATCTCAATATCGAAGGATTTCGCGGAGCGGGGATGAGTGATGCTTAGCCATGTGAGAATTGCCAATCTTGGAGTCATCAAAGAAGCATCATTGGATCTTGAGCCTGGGATGACGGTCTTGACAGGTGAAACGGGAGCTGGCAAGACGATGGTTGTGACCAGTTTAGGGCTCCTCTTAGGGCAGAGAGCCGATTCTCATCTGGTAGGGATCCACGAGAAAAAGACAGTCGTGGAAGGTTATTTCGATGGGGATTTCTCTTTCCTCAATACCGATATGGAGATGGCAGATGATGAGGAATTGATCATCTCTCGTCAGATCGGTACCCAATCGCGATCACGAGCTTTTATTAACGGTCTGGGAGTTCCCCTCACTGTTTTGAGTGATCTCACCTCTCAGCTGGCGACCATTCACGGCCAATCCGGACAGATCAAATTAGGTGAAGCGGAACGCCAACGTCAACTCCTCGACCGAGCTGGAGGAGCCGATCACGAACGTAGGTGCTATGACTATCACGAACTTTATGAGGACACTGAGCGCCTTAAACGTGAACGTGATGAGATCATCGCCCAAGCGGCTCAGCGAGCTCAAGAGGCCGAGATGCTGCGCTTTGGGATTGAACAGATTAACGATATCGAACCCCTTGAGGGCGAAGATGAGCAGTTAAAAGCAGAATTTCACCGTCTGCATGCTCTCGATCAGTTGAGATATCACGCGCACAGTGCCCTAGAAGCTCTCTCAGGAGATGATAGCGCTGCTGAAGGCCTTGCAGCGATAAGTCTGATCGCTCGTGCCTGTACAGATATCGCCGATTTAGCATCCGTCGATTCCAAAGCGGCTTCGTTAAACGATCAAATCATTCAGCTCAGCGACTTGATTGCCGAACTCGTTTCCGATTTGACCCGTTATTATGACGATCTTGAAGCGGATCCAGCACGCCTAGAGGAGATCAACTACAGACGGTCTCAGTTGAATAAATTGATTGGTCGTTATGGAGATACTATCGACGAGGTCATCAACTGGGCATCGAATGCTCAGAAACGTCTTGGGGAGTTAAATAACGATAATCAGACGATTGACAAGCTCACCGCACGTATCGACGAGAACGAAAAACGACTGAATCACTATGCTGAGCAGATCAGTCAATCTCGTCGTGAGGCAGCCGAACGCTTGGGTGATCAGGTTCACCGCGAGTTATCCGCTTTGGCGATGCCCCATGCACGCATCTGCTTTGAATTGAATCATCTCGACTCGCTAGGGCCGTGGGGTGCAGAATCGGTTCATCTCACCTTCGCCGCTAATGCGGGATCCACTCCCGCTCCGCTGACGAAGGTAGCTTCAGGAGGTGAGCTGTCGCGTGTGCGTTTGGCTTTAGAAGTTATCTTGAACGATGAGACTAACGACCATCTGCTTGTCTTCGATGAGGTGGATGCAGGGATCGGAGGGGCGGTCGCTCTCGAAGTGGGTCGTCGACTTCAACGCCTCGCACGTCATCAGCAGATTATCGTCGTCACCCATCTCGCTCAGGTAGCCGCCTTTGCTGATGCTCATTGGAAAGTGGAAAAATCCGATGACGGACAGGTGACCACCAGCCAGGTCAAGCGTTTGGAAGCAGAGGAACGCATCGAGGAGCTGGCTCGTATGATGGGAGGCGACTCATCGACTAGCTCCGCTTTAGCTCATGCTCGTGACCTGCTTGAAAATTGTCGTGATAGGAATAACCGGTGACGAGAAAGGATCGCTTGTAGATGACCTCATTGCCTCTATTTACCTGTGGGGAGGATCTCCTCAGCGTCCAGCAATTCACGCGGGAGAGCTTAGATGACTTCTTTGAATTGGCTGAACATCTGGCGCCTATCGCCGCAGGGGAGCAGGTGTGCGCCGTTCTCGATGGAGCTGTCATGGGGTCTCTTTTCTTTGAGCCATCTACCAGGACGCGTCTATCTTTTGAATCGGCATTCCTACGTCTCGGTGGGGAAGTGGTGACGACAACGGGATTTACTTTCTCCTCGATGGCGAAAGGAGAATCTATCAGCGATACGGCTCGGGTGGTTTCGGGATATTGCGATACTTTGGTTGTCCGTCACCCCAATGAGGGGTCAGTCGCTCAATTCGCCCAGGCTTCATTGGTGCCTGTCATCAATGCAGGAGATGGGACAGGGGAACATCCAAGCCAAGCTTTGCTCGATGTCTTCACGTTACGACATGAGCTTGCTCAACGTGGACGCGGTTTAGACGGTTGCCATATCGCGATGATCGGTGATCTCAAATATGGACGTACCGTCCACTCATTGATGAAATTGATGAGCCTTTCTTCCGATGTAACTTTCCAGCTTTTCGCTCCTCCTAGTCTTGAATTCCCCGAAGAAATTGCTGAATATGCTCGTCAACGTGGACATAGAGTTCATATCGCTTCGTCGGTGATAGAGGCGATTGCTGGGGTCGATGTGATCTATACCACACGTGTTCAACGCGAACGGATCAGTGAGGAAATCCTCGAGCAGGCAGCTCTCGGCGGTTCTTTACTCAACCGAGAAATTCTCACTCGGGCAGGATCGTCTTCGGCGATTATCATGCATCCCTTGCCTAGAGATTCTCGTATCGATTCCTATGATCTATCGACTGATGTCGACACTCTTCCTGGATTGGCTATTTTCAAGCAGACTGACAATGGCGTCCTGGTGCGTATGGCGATCTTCCTTACAGCTTTGGGATGTGATCTGGATACGGTAAAAGCTGCGATGCGTCCAGCATCTTGGCGTCCTGCTCGACGCAAGGAGAGATGAGATGGAGTTATACGACCGTAATGAATCCTGGCCTATTGTAGAAACGACGATGCTCGCACGTGGACGAGTGGAAAATTTCGTCGAACATCGTATCAAGATGCCAGATGGTGAACAGATCACCCGCCAATACGCCACACATCCAGGAGCTGTCGCTATCATCGCCTGCGATGACCAGGAACGGATCGCAGTGGTCTATCAATATCGACACCCGGTGGGTGCTCGTCTTGTGGAACCACCTGCGGGTCTGCTCGATCACGATGAGGAATCCTGGCTGGAGGCGGCTCAGCGCGAATTGGCAGAAGAAGCAAGGTTGAAAGCTAACGATTGGCATGTATTGATCGACTATTACACCTCCCCGGGAGGTCTAGAAGAATCGGTGCGAGTCTTTTTAGCGCGTGATCTTTCTCCCACTCCCCGTCCTGAAGGTTTCATTGTCGAAGCAGAAGAGATTGATATGGGGTTGGAGTGGATGCCCATTGAGGAGGCTGTCGAGGGAATTTATGCAGGGCGTATTCAAAATCCCTCCATGGTATCGGGAACATTGGCATTAGCCCATGCCCTTCATAGCGGACGTATCGATCAGCTAAGACCAGCAGATTCTCCCTGGCCTGCACGGGATATGTGGGAAGAGCGTCAACCTCTTCACCACAAGAGCGGTCAGTAGATGGCAGCAGCGCAGATCATGACCGATGTGGATCGGCAACGACAAAACTATCTGGATCACCTCGCTATTGAACGCGGTTTATCATTCCATACGGTTGAGGCCTATCGGCGGGATTTGGAATGTTATTCCCACTGGCTTCTCGAACAGGAGATCACCGATATTTCCCAGGTCACCTCGGGTGATATTGACAGCTATCAGCGTCTCCTTTCTGTCGAGTGTGGCAAAGCGATCAGTAGCGTCAATCGCGCCATCGTTGCGATTCGCAATTGGCATCGTTTTGCCTATGAAGAAGGATGGGCTGGAGCCAATGTGGCTGAGCAGATCAAACCGGCGCGGACTGCTAAACGATTACCTCATCCACTTAGCGTGGATGAGGTAAGCCGTCTTCTCGATATGTGTGATCGTGACGATCCTGTCGGCATGAGAGATGCCGCCCTTTTAGAATTGCTCTATGGGACAGGAGCGCGTATCAGCGAGATTCTCGCCCTCGATATCGATGATTGGTATCGCATGACAAGCGATGATATGGGTCTTTTGTTGAGAGGTAAGGGGAATAAGGAACGCATCGTTCCGGTCGGATCCTATGCGAGGGAGGCGGTGGATCATTGGCTGGTACGCGGGCGTCCTTCCCTCATGGAGCGCACTATTCAAACGACGCCTGCTCTTTTTATCAATACGCGAGGAGGAAGGATGACTCGCCAACTGGCCTGGTCTGTCATGCGCAGTACAGCTCAGAAAGCTGCTATTGCCACCCCGATTTCTCCTCATACATTAAGACATTCTTTCGCTACTCATCTTCTCGATGGAGGAGCTGATATTCGAGTGGTTCAAGAACTCCTAGGTCATTCATCGGTGACGACGACTCAGATCTATACCGATGTCACTGTGGATCATCTCAAAGATATCTATCGCAGTTGTCATCCCAGAGCCTTGTCATAAAAGATCGCTTGCAAAGCGATAAGTCGACTATTGTGGTATGTGGAGTGAAGGAGCGATCATGGCTGAGCATAATGGCACTGCGGACAGTGAACTTTTTAGTGTTCCCGCTGGCGATCTATTAGGTCCTACTGGACGACCCATGCCGGTTATCGAAGAGCCCAAGCCGGTTTCTGCCGGTCCTAAAAGGGCGACGATCATTTCGATGACCAATCAGAAAGGCGGCGTGGGAAAGACCACCACGACGATCAATCTGGGCGCTTCCCTTGCTGAATATGGACGTAGGGTTTTGCTGGTCGATTTCGACCCTCAAGGATCTCTTTCGGTGGGTTTGGGTGTGAATCCGCACATGCTGGAATCGTCGATTTACAATCTCTTGCTCAGCCGAGAATATACCTTTGACGAAGTGGTCATGGATACCGGGGTTGAGGGAATGGATCTCCTTCCAGCCAATATCGATCTTTCAGCCGCAGAAGTGCAGTTGGTCAGCGAAGTCGCCAGGGAAATGACCTTGAAGCGCGTCTTAGATAAGGTGAGGGATCGCTATGATTTCATCCTTGTTGATTGCGCCCCTTCTCTCGGTTTGCTTACCGTCAACGCATTGACAGCTGCCGATTATGCGATCATTCCGTTGGAATGTGAATTCTTCGCTTTGCGCGGTGTCGCTTTGCTCACCGATACGATCTCGAAGGTGCAAGAACGTCTCAATGAAGATCTCGAAATTCTAGGGATTGTAGCGACGATGTTCGATTCGCGGACATTGCATACGCGTGAGGTTCTTGAAAGGGTTGTGGAAGCCTTTCAAGATAAGGTCTTTCATACGGTGGTGCGCCGTACCGTCCGCTTCCCAGAGACGACAGTTGCCGGTGAACCTATCACCACCTATGCCAGTTCATCTCCTGGCGCCGAGTCCTATCGTATGCTCGCCAAGGAGGTGCTCGCCCGATGCCCCGGCGCTTAAATCAGTTACCAGGAGCTGATGAGCTTTTCGGCGGACGCGATAAATCCGTTGTGGTGGACGATAGTTCCTCTTCTAGTGCGTCTTATAGAGCGCAATTAGATGATGATTCTCGCTTGGTCAAGGCATCGAAGAGGACGAAACACGATGAAAAGATCACCGTCTATTTGAGTTCGGAAGATCTGATGGCGATCGAACAATCCCGTCTCACATTGAAAGCTCGCTACGGGATCAAGGTGGATCGTGGGCGTTTGATGCGTGAAGCTGCAGCCATGATGGTTCAAGATCTGCAAGAATGTGAAGAACACTCGATGATCGTTCAACGTTTACAAGGCGATGAGTGCTGAGCAGGAGCCAGGATTTCGCGTCAGTCTTGACGTTTTTGAAGGTCCTTTTGATCTGCTCTTACAGCTTATCGCCAAACATCAACTCGATGTGACAGCGGTTGCTCTATCTCAGGTGACCGATGAATTCATCGCCTACGTCAGGCTACTTGATGAACAGATGGAATTGGAGCAGACCTCATCATTTTTAGTGGTGGCTTCCACCTTGCTCGATCTTAAAACGGCTCGGCTGTTGCCTCGAGAGGGAAGCGATAGCGATGAGGAGATAGCTTTTTTGGAGGCTCGCGATCTTCTCTTCGCTCGTCTCATGCAATATCGTGCCTATAAGGAAGTTTCCTATTGGTTGGCGGATAGGTTCGACAGCCAGCAGCGTATCTTTACTCATCCGGGGGGATTAGATGATCGTTTCATTGGTCTTTTACCCGATGTTGTCATTGACGGGGGAGCCCAGGCGATCTTTGAGTCTGCTGTGAGAGCTTTTCGTCCGAAAGACGATCCTGCCATCCCCTATGAACAGCTTCACATCGTTCAGATCAGTGTGAATGAACAGGCCAATATCATCGCTGAACGGTTGAGACGGTCAGGTTCGTTAACCTTTCAGCAGTTGGTCGATTGCGCCTCAAAACCGATTGTCGTGGCTCGTTTCCTCTCCCTTTTGGAAATGTTTAGACGAGCTTATATCGAATTCAGCCAGCGGGATCCTCTAGGAGAACTGACGATTACGTGGATAGGCGATATGGAAGGAGAGATCACTATTGTTGACGAATTCGTTACTGAGTGAAGCTCATGATGACTATGATCCCGATCTTGCCTCTCAAATTGAAGCGATCCTCATCACCGCTAGCGAACCATGTCCTACGGAGAAGATCGCTGAATTATGTGAGGTGGATAACGAGACTGTCGAACGACATATCGATTCTCTAAGCCACTTCTATGATCAGACATATCGCGGTTTTTTCCTGCGTAAAATCGCTGGTGGATGGCAATATGCTTCTCGAGATCATCATGGTGATCTCATCAGCCGTTGGGTGGTGAAAGCCGATCGCAATAAATTATCTCAAGCTGCGATGGAAACCTTGGCGATCATCGCCTATGCCCAACCGATCACTCGTGGACGCATTTCAGCCATCCGTGGTGTTAACGTCGATGGGGTTGTGCGCACCTTGATCTCGCGAGGTCTGGTCGAACAGGTGGGAGCAGATGGAACAGCGGGATCTATGTTGAAAACGACCGATCTTTTCTTGATAAGAGCTGGTCTTTCCTCTCTTGACGATCTTCCTCCCATCGCTCCTCATCTGCCAGAAGCAGACGAGCTGGCCGATCAGTTGGCTAAGATCGTCCACAGCGATTGAGATCTCAGCACAGCGAGCAGAAGAGGTAGCTATGGAGAATTCAACTGAGGGAATCCGTCTGCAAAAGGTTCTATCTCAAGCAGGTATCGCCTCGCGCCGTGCAGCGGAAAATATGATTGCTGAAGGACGTATTGAGGTCAATGGAGAAGTGGTCACCACTCAAGGACGTCGCGTCAATCCCGAACGAGATGTCATCCGTATCGATGGCGCGCGTATTCCCCCTCCACGTCGACATCTCTATTTGGCATTGAATAAGCCGCGTGGCATCGTCTCGACGATGGATGATCCTCAAGGACGTAGCGATTTGAAAGAATTCCTTCCGCGCAATACCCGTCTTTTCCATGTCGGACGTCTCGATACCGATACTGAAGGTCTGCTCATCATGACCAACGACGGTGATTTCGCCCATAAACTAGCTCACCCCAGTCATGAGGTGCCCAAGACCTATGTGGTCGAATGTGAAGGATATTTGGATAATCCCGTCTTGAAACGTTTGGAGAAGGGGTTGGTTCTTGAAGATGGCCCTATCCGTCCAGATAAGGTCAAGCTCATGAGACGAACTGAAAGTAGAAGTCTTGTCCAAATCACCTTACATTCTGGGCGTAACCGCATCGTGCGACGTATGTTCGATGCGATTGCACATCCGGTGAGGAAATTAGCGCGTATTGCGATCGGCCCGGTGCGTTTGGGGATGCTTCCCTTGGGTGAAACGCGTGAACTTACACGTGAAGAATTAGGAGCTTTGCTCGATATCATCGAGAAAGATAAGTGACAGCATGTGTATCTGTTCCTCTCATCGGCTAGAGTTCTGACGTGTTTAACGCAAAGAATCGTGCTCGAAACCTCACAATTGTTCAGGTTGGTCTGGGATGTACCGCTCTGATCTGTCTTGTCGCCTGTGGATCTCAAGGCGCTTCTCATGATCCAAGCGCGAGTGCAGATCCTTCTGCTTCAACCGTCTCCGCCTCTGCGACACCTGAGCCTTCCCTCGTGGATAATCTCGATCAGGTGAAGGTCTCTACAGATCAGTCCAAGACGCCTACCGTCGATGCTGAGTGGCCATTCAAGGTCGATAAGACATTATCCAAAGACATCGTTGAAGGAGATGGTCTTGAGATTGCCAATGCTTCTGCGATGGTGAAAGTCGATTACATCGGTATCAATGCTTCGTCGGGGGAGAGCTTCGATTCGAGCTGGGAGCGTGGACAGCAAGCAACTTTCTCCTTGGCACAGTTGGTTCCCGGATTTTCCGAAGGTCTCGTCGGTCATAAAGTCGGCTCACGAGTGCTCATGGCTATTCCTGCTGAGAAAGGATATGGCTCTCAAGGACAGCCTCAAGCTGGTATCTCGGGAAGTGACACCATCATCTTCGTCGTCGATATCCGTTCAGCTCAGCTCGATGGTCCTCAGGGTAAGGATATGAAATTATCAGCTGATCTTCCCTCGCTTGGACAACGCGATTCCCACCCCGTTGTCGAGATCGTATCAGCAGCGGAACCGAAGAAGACGGCCGCCTACGATGTCATTGCTGGTAATGGTGAGGCCTTAAGCGCTGAGGGAACGTTGGTTTCCCACTCTCAATGTGTGACATGGGATGGTCACGAGATCTATAACGACTATTCGTCCGCTCCATCGATCGACGCTCAAGCCAG
>JAEZYG010000067.1 GCA_023419175.1 Actinomycetes bacterium | reverse complement strand
CAGCAGAGCTTATGTGATAGGTCCGATGCTTCCTGGAATCATCTCCGCATGGGAAGCCCAGGACGGACATGCGCGCCACATTCCCTACATCGTCTTCCCTGGGAATGTAGGAGATTCCAGATCTCTTACTGAGGTTGTTCAACGTTTAACACACCCCGCTATCAATACCGCTGTGCAGTGACGCAGGCGAATAGACAAGGAGAAAATTATGACGACATCGACAGTAGCTGCCCTCGGCTTAGGGGCTATGGGTCTTGAGATCGCGACCTGTTTAGCAAAAGGTTATACAGTATGCGGATATGATCCCGTCTCGCTATGTCGAGATCGAGCGTATGAGCGCGGTTTGAATCTCGCGTCTTCGGCATCGGAGGCGGTGCAAGACGCTGACTATATTGTGATTGCTGTTCGCAATGGCGCTCAACTGACAGATTTGCTTTTCGATCAGGATAATGTGGCGAAGTCCATGAAGGATGGAGCGATCGTCATCATCACATCGACAGTCGGATCACAAGCTATTCACGAAGTTGAAAAGCGTCTGGTTTCCTATGGCGTAGAGGTGGTAGATGCCCCAGTATCTGGTGGTCCTGTACGCGCTGGACAAGGGGATCTCCTCATCACTGTGGGAGCTAGTGATGAGGTCTATGAACGCGCTTTACCGCTCTTGAATGACCTGTCATCCACCCTCGTCCATGTAGGTAAAAAAGCTGGAGACGGCCAGTCTATGAAGACGGTCAATCAACTTCTGTGTGGAGTCCACATCGCTGCTGCTGCGGAGGCTTTGGCATTGGCGTCTCAGCTCGGTCTCGATCAAGAGGTTGCCTTGGAAGCTCTCATGGGTGGGGCTGCCGCCTCCTTCATGCTGGGAGATCGAGGTCCGCGCGCCATTCAGGCAAGTCGAGGTGAGCAAGCGCCTGTCCGTTCCCGTTTGGACATCTTCGTGAAAGATATGGGTATCGTGACCGCAGCTGCGAAGAAAGCGGGAATATCTGTTCCGGTCGCTTCTGCAGCAGAGCAACTCTACCTGCACGGTCTCAGCAGAGGATGGGGAGCAGATGATGATTCTTCCATCATCCGTGCCATTCAGCCGACAGAGAGTGAGCGATGATGAGTGTCTCGGCTCTCTTAGCGATAGCTGTCGTCTCTATCGCTGTGCTCTTAGTTCTCGTGATTCGCTATAAGGTTCCGGCATTTGTCGGTCTGATTCTCGTCTCGGTTTTAACGGCGTTTGCAACGCGAATTCCCATCGGAGATATCGTGCCCACCTTGACTGAGGGAATGGGGAAAACGCTGTCCTCGGTGATGATTATCGTCGGTTTGGGTGCAATGCTTGGACGGGTAATTGAGGCGGCAGGTGGCGCCGATATCTTAGCGGTGCGTTTTACACAGGTTCTTGGCAGAAATAGGGTGGTGGCTGCTGTTACAGCGGCGGCATTCGTACTCGGTATTCCCGTCTTCTTCGATGTCGGTTTTATCATCTTGGCACCTATCGTTTTCGGTTTCGCTCGTGTTGCTGGTATCAATCCTTTGCGTATCGGTATGCCGGTCGCAGCATCTATGCTCTTGGTGCATGTCGCAATGCCTCCGCATCCTGGTCCTGTTGCGGCTGCTGGAATTACACAAGCCGATGCGGGAATGCTCATCTTGTTCAGTTTGCCGATTTGCGCTATGACGGCATTTATCGGTTATTTCTTTGCCAAGTTCATGTCCTTGGACGGATTCACGCTATCGTCTTCGCCTGCTGAGCGAGAGGATATTTTAGGTTCTGGTCCTGTGCCCATGACCACCTCTACCCGTTCAGCGAAAGGAATCACGGCAGGAATTGTCATCGCGTTGATCATCTTGCCTATCGCTCAGATCATGTGTGGAACGGTCGGACATATGGTCATCGATCAAGACGGGGCTCGTCAGGTATTGTCGTTCATCGGATCATCGGTGATCGCTTTGCTCTGCGCGGTGATCGTCGCCTATCTCGTTGTCGGACATCGTGCGCGTTGGGGAGTAGAACAGCGAGGCTCTATTCTCGATTCCGCTCTACCCGATGTGGCGATTATCGTCTTCGTGACGGGGGCAGGGGGTGTCTTTGCCAATGTCTTGGTGACTTCAGGGATAGGTGACGCCCTATCGAAGACTCTCGTTTCGTGGAATATGCCGATTATTGTCGCAGGTTTTGTTCTCGCCTTGGCGTTGAGAGCTTCGCAGGGTTCGGCTACCGTTGCGATCTTGACGACCGCCGGTCTGTTGGCTCAGCCAATTGCCGATGCGGGTTATAACTCGGTGCAGACCACGTTGGTTACCTTGGCGATCGGTTTGGGAGGTCTAGGGCTTTCCCATATCAACGATTCAGGTTTTTGGATCGTGACGAAATATTTAGGGTTGAGCGTTAAAGATGGTTTGCGCACCTGGACGGTCTTGACGACTGTTTTCGGTGTGACGGGATTCCTCATCACCTGGGGTGTTTTCGCTCTCATCTCATAGATAGATGATCTCGATCGCGTCTCATTCTAAAGAGGCGCGATCGACGACGTCCACGGAGTAAACGCCTGGAATAGAACTGAGAGCTTCCACCAGATGATTGCGGTGGGAGCTGCCATCGCAATACATCACCACACGGGTTCCGCTACCCTCGTCCGTTTTGATCTTGGTTGTGGAATCAACCATGATCTTAAAACCCAAAGCGGTTGCTTTCATCATGATTTGAGGCATAATCCCTTGTTTTGTCGCGTATTCGACCACGATGCGCTTGTTATGGTCCTTATGGGGCAATTTGTTGAGCAAAGGGCCGAGTACAAAGACCAATGCGTAATGCAACAGCAGAGCAAAGGCGGCAAGGGGAAGCATGGAGGCTCCGCATGCCATGCCGATCGCCGCCGAAAGCCAAATTGTGGCTGCGGTCGTCAATCCGCGGACGGTGTCGTTATTGACGAAGATGACACCTGCGCCGAGAAAACCGATACCGGAAACGATTTGAGCTGCGATACGTGAAGGATCGAGGTGGACGTCGGATGCTAAAACGGGTCCAAAGCCATAGGCGGAGACGAGAGTGAAGATGCACGAGCCCATACCTACGAGGGCATGCGTCTTGATTCCAGCGTTCTTCTGGTGGATATGGCGTTCGATACCGAGTAAAGAACACAGAATCGTTGCCGCAGTGATCGTGATGAATTGTATCGGAATGGTGGCGAAATCTATGTACTGTTCCATGATCTTTCCTGATCGGCTACGAAGTCTCGTCCTCGGTAGCCTACGTCTGTCAATGGGGGTGGGCAAGTAAAAAACGCGGATATCGAGGCTTGTTGTCTAGGGGATTGGGAAGAGTTTGCTCAATGTGGGAATTCCTTCCCAAAGGTGTGCATTGAGGCCACATCGATAAGCGGCTTCAACGTTGGCTGAGCGATCATCGAAGAAGGTGATCCTTTCGGCGGGGCAATCTATCGTTTCAATAGCTGTGCGATAGATCCCATCTTCAGGCTTGAGCAAGCCGATCTCGCACGAGAAAAGCAGATGGGAAAAGCAGCGCTGGACCCATGGCTGTGCGCTAAAGGAATGCGCGTAGGAAGTTGGAGCATTGGACAGGACAGCGCAGATGATTCCATCGTCATGTAGTTTTTCAATGCACCTCATCAGGATTGGATCGGGATCAGACCACCTACATACATCGTCGTGAACGAGGTGATCGATGGTGGCCGGCTCAAGAGAGCTGATGCCCATTTCGGAGGCGACTGTGAGCCAATAGCTCGCATCATCTTGCCCGAGATCGTAGTCGTCTCGATGCTTCCAGATAGCTTTTTCCAGCAGGGATAATTCTGGCTCGTTGAGGTCAATTCCCATATGGTAGGCGACCTGATCGATACGTGGTCCGTCGGTGACGATCACCCCGCCGATATCGAAGAGGGCGACGAGAGGTTGACTTTCGGCATCGTGGCGCGTCATGTGCGTCCTTTCCTGAGCGAATCGTGGGCTTTCAGCGATTGCGAATGAGTGAGAATTCGCTCTCTAGACAGGAGGGTAAGCAGTTGTTAGTATAGCAATGAACGCGCGTTCATTTTGACTTTCTTTCCCTTATAGCTGCCGTGCAGTAGAAGCGGAGAGGTGCTCCGTTAAAGAGTGCGCGCGTTCATATCGAGACAACGATGTCCTAGAGCGTATGAGGTGAGAAGAGATGCCAGATACGCCAGGCACGAGGAGGTGTGAATGCTGAGAAAGAGAGATAGTGCGCAAAGAGCGAAGCGGACAACGCGCATGAAAAGGAATCGCCCCTTTTTCTGGGCTTATCTATTCTTGGCGCCGACAATCGCCCTGATGCTTTTATTCAACTACTATCCGTTTTTTAACACGATCCAGATCTCGATGCAGAGCACGGATCTCTTCGGCAGACCGAGCGGATTCATCGGTGCCACCAACTACGAATCGATGTTCGCCTCTCCCGATTTCGGACAGGTGATGTTGCGCACCGGCATCTTCGTCGTTGGAATCGTTGCAATCAAGCTCTTCTTGGGCTTGGCAATCGCTCTCCCTCTCTCGTCGGGCTTGGCAGGAACGATCTTCGTCCGACCGATCGTATTGATCCCCATGGCGTTCTCAGCAGCGGTTACCTCCGTCATCTTCAAGACGATGTTCGCACCGAAAACGGGAACTTTTGACCAGATCTTCTCAGCCCTTCACATCCCTGGAATCCCATGGCTGACCCATCCTTTATGGGCCATCTTGGCTATCCTCATCACCATCTCATGGACGAGTATGGGCATGGTTATCTTATTGCTCATGTCGGCTTTGGACTCCATCCCCAAAGAAGTGATGGAGGCTGCCTCCCTTGACGGAGTGAGCGGTTGGAGGAAAATCTTCTCAATTCAACTGCCTCTGATCTCGCCCACGATCTTCTTCATTGTGGTCACCCAGACAATGTCGGCTTTGAAGGAGTTCACCGTCATCAAAATCTTGACCAATGGCGGACCGAATAACGCCACGACCACGCTGACGATTCAGCTTTACAAGCTCGCTTTTGGCTCGAATGTGAACTACGGGGTCTCTGCAGCCTACGGCACCGTCCTCATGGTTCTCGTCGGAATCGTCGCCTTCGTCCAGTTCCGTCTTGGTGAAAGGAAGGTGACCTACTGATGAAAAAGAAAAAGTACAGCTTCTCGATCATCGCTCTGTGGATTTATATCGCACTTGTTCTCCTGTGGGTCGTATTGCCGGTTATCTACGTTTTTACCGGAGCATTCCGTGGCCATAATCCGACGGTATGGTGGGAGAATTTCTTCCCTATTGATTTCACGACGGAGAATTTCCGAGCCGCTTTCCACCGCAACCCGCTCGGCATTCAATTCGTCAACTCGGTGATCGTCACCATCTGCCAAACGGCTGCCGAAGTGATCCTCTCCATTCTGGCAGCAGCCGCCCTGGTGTTCGGACGTCTGCGCCACCCCGGATGGATCTTCACCTTCATTCTCATCACGATGATGCTACCCGGCGAGTCGCTTATCGTCTCGAAATTCCTACTCATCAACAATATGGGACTCTACGATACGGTCATCGCTGTCTTCTTGCCCTATATGACCTCGGCTTTCGCCATCTTCTTACTGCGTCAGCGTTTCCTTTCCTTCCCGTGGGAGATCTACGAAGCCTCCCAGATGGAAGGAGCCAGTCCTCTCTATTTCGTCTTCCGCATTCTCGTCCCTCTCAACCGACCAGCGATCTTCATGGTGGCCATCAACGCAGCTATCGGCGCGTGGAATGGCTACCTATGGCCGCTGCTTATCACTCAAAGCCCCAGTAGCCGTACTTTGCAGGTCGGTATCGATCAGCTTTCGGATGCTGAGGCGATGAATTATGGGGTGATTCTTGCCGGTGTCGTCATCGTCACCATTCCCATGATTCTTCTCGTCCTTACCGGAAATAAATACCTCACCCGAGGTCTCACTGAAGGAGCGACAAAATGAAAAGTGCTGTCAAGCGAATCCTTGGCATCGCATCGGCGTCGTTGGTGACGCTGGGCATGGCTGCCTGTGGCGCTGGAGGCAATAGTAGCCAAGCTGAAGGGGAAATCACCTTGAGTTTCTGGCATTCAACATCGGGTGGTGCTGCTGATGCCCTCGACGAGATCGTCAGTAAATTCAATGAAGATCACAAGGGGAAGATTAAGATCGACGCCGTCTATCAGGGTGGCTACGGTGATGCTATCGCCAAACTGGCGAACTCGGTTCAAGCTGGCAATATCCCCGATATCATGCAGATCAACGACGCTAATACCACCTATATCTACGATACGGGTGTGACAGTTCCTGCTCAGGATCTCAACGATGCTGCTGAGCAGAAAGCGGACTTCGACGATCTTCTTCCCTCCGTGCGTCAGTACTATTCCAAAGACGGCAAGCTGATGTCGATGCCGTTCATGGCGTCCCATCCCGGTTTATTTATCAATCCCGATATCGTTGCCGCTGCTGGTCTCGACCCTGCCAATCCGCCGAAGAATCGAGCCGAGCTCATCGAGTGGGCAACTCAGATTAAGGAGAAGACTGGAAAGCACGGCATTGTCTTCCATATCGGATCGTGGTGGTTTGAGTCTTGGACGGCTTCCGAAGGTCTTGAATTCTGCACCCCGCAGAACGGTCTGGGCGATCAGGCAGCCGAGAAATTCCAGCTGGCAGCCCCTGAGCAGGTTGCTGTCTGGAGCGACTTCCAAAAGCTCTACAAGAATGACATCGCTTTGAACGTCTCGACAGACGGTAAAAATTCGCAGGCAGCCTTCGCTAACGGTGAGGCAGGTATGATCATCACCTCCTCTGCC
Source organism: Actinomycetes bacterium (assembly GCA_023419175.1). Taxonomy (GTDB): domain Bacteria; phylum Actinomycetota; class Actinomycetes; order Propionibacteriales; family Propionibacteriaceae; genus Brooklawnia. Next base: position 7,738 of record JAEZYG010000067.1, on the reverse strand, counting down.
AGCTTGGGCAATCTACAGAAGAACGCCCAGGGATTCGAGCCAATGGCCGTTCACTTCCCCATCGATAACCCATCCAATGGTGGTGTGGTGGCCGGCGGCAACTCCGTGTGGGTCTTTGGTAAAGATCCCAAGGGGGCGAAAGAGCAGGCTGCATGGACTTTCCTGTCCTATCTGCCCAGTGCTGAAGCTCAAGGCATGATCTTCAAGCATTCCGGTTATCTTCCGATCAGCAATTCAGCGGTCAAGGAATTGGAGCCTCAAGCTGATGAGGCTCGCAGTGTTCTGCTCAAGCAGATCGCCGATAACCCATCCAATACCGTGACCGGTGGCTGCCATTCCGGTGCAATCCAGCAGGTACGCGAAGAATTGGGTGACGCTCTCCAGTCGATTCTTAACGATGGAGCTGATCCTGCCGTTACTTTGAAGAAGGTTGAAGACGATTCGATCGTCAAAGTGAAGGAATACAATGACCGCGCTGCCAGCCAACGCTGAGCAATCTGTGAAAGACGAGGTGCGCTACGGGATTTTTCTTATTCCCGATGCGCGCCTCGTCGAGGCGGCTATTCAAGCGATGCTCATCGCCAAGCACCACTACGCTTTGACAGCCGCCCTGGTGTACCCGCCACATATCACCCTCGTCGGTTCTATTGCTATCGATGGTGAGCCGATGAGATATGAACAGGTGCGCACTTCTCAGATAAGTGAGAGGGAAGATCATCTGGTATATCACCTGGATAAGGTGATGCGTTCGCACCCTATTCAGCGCTTACGTCTGCGGGAATTCTCAGCCTCTCAAGGCGGCTATCTGGCGTGGCGTTTTGATGACCGTGACGGAAACGATATCGCCGCTTTGGTGGGAGATGTCGTGGAAGCTATCGCTCCTATGCGGATTTTCCACGATACGGATCGCTTTGTCGAACGGCATCGTCGCATCAGTGCTACCACTTTCCGTCCCCATCTCACCGTTGTCGGGCACGATGGAGCTCAGCGGCTATCAGACGTCAAACGCCTTGAACAGATGCTGATAGAGCTCGGCTATGCCGATCGCACCGAGGTGGATTGTGACACGGTGAGCCTCTATCGTTTCGCATCGCGTTCCTGGTCGACAGATTACTGGGACGAATTTGAATTCTTCCCTATCAAGACATGGAAGCTCGCATGAGCACCCAATAGAAAACAGTCATCTGAAAGAGTGAACGGATACATGACCATCTTTTCCGATTATGTGGACAGCATCCGCAGGCAGGGGCGGCCGTTAATCGCCGCCCATCGAGGTCTCCCCGGAGGCGTCATCCCGCCCAATACCGTCCGCGCCGCGCGGGCAGGACTTGCCAGCGGAGCCGATATCATCGAGCTCGACGTTGCCCGCTCTCTCGATGGCGTCTACTACACTTTTCATGACAGCTATGAGCCTCGGCTGGTGTCTACGGATCGACGGCTTACTGAGATGACCTCAGCTGAGATCGATGCTCTGCGTTACTGGGAGCACGAGAATGTCTTTGACTGTGGCATCGTGGAGCGTTTCGCTGACACCCTCGCTCAGCTTCCGCAGGTGATGGTCAACGTGGATCGTTCCTATCGCTACTGGGGAGATGGATTCTTAACAGAGCTTGGTGCAATGGCCGATCCCGATTATCTACTGGTGAAATGTCTATGTCGAGATGAGCAACTCAACGCTTTTCGGCAAGCCAATGTGAATTTCCCCTTCATGGGAGTGGCTCATAGTATCGATCAGGTCGAGACCTTTCTCGAGCTTGACTGGCGTCTAGAGGCAATTGAGATCGTTACCGGTCGAAAAGATGACCCCATGTTGAGCGAGGGGATCATTGAAAAGATAAAAAGCCGTGGGATCGCCGTATGGCTCAATGCGATCAATCTGGAAAATCCCACTGCGCTCTGCGCGGGCTATGACGATATGACTTCTATCATGGATGATCCCGCCTGTGGGTGGGGACGTCTCTACGAGCTGGGAGCAGATATCATTCAGACCGATTGGCCAGCTCTTGCTCGTTCTCATTTCGCTACCTTACGAGGATAAGGAGACTATGAGCCAGACGCTGTCAAGAGTATAAAATCATGACGGTTACAGCGTCGAAAAGAATGGGAACGATGGCTCAGTCGTCTTTGCGTGTCAATATGGAGATGGTGGCTCAAGAGGCGGGAATCTCGCGTGCCACCGTCTCTCGCGTCCTTTCGGGTGATACTGAAATCGTCAAAGAATCCACCCGTGACAGAGTCTTGGAGGCCGCTCATCGTCTCGGATATGTGCGCAATGCGGCGGCCACACAGCTGGCGATGAAAACCTCAACGACTGTTGGATTGTTGCTACGCGAAACGATGAATCCCGCGTATGGCTATCTTCATGACTGTCTGCTCGACAATCTACACGCCCGCCAGCTTTTCGTTACCACCATGTCGGCTGGACGACGTCATTTTGGAGACGGGGAAGCTGGACATCTGCGACGCCTACTCAGCTTGCGTCCAGGCGGCATTTTCGTCTGCTCTGGTCTGATCGACAGCGCCGATATCGTCCCGGTTGCCTCCCAGATGCCGACCATCGTTCTTCCGCGTCCGGAAAGTGCGGAAGGCCTGTGCAATTTTGCCTATGATGAGCAGGTTCATGGAGAGATGATCGCTAAAGCGGTGGTAGAAGCTGGTCACCGTCAGGTAGCTGTCGTGACGACTGAGGTCAGCGAATCGTCCACAGAGGCTTTGCGCGCTCGTGCCATCGCTCATACTCTCAGCGAACTTGGAGTACAAATAATCCCTATCGAAGGGAAAGCTCTGATTAACGACGCGGACGCACTTGGACAGCGCGTCATCGAAGGTATCCGCCAGCGTCAGTTCACAGCTCTCATGTTCCCCAATGACAGACGGGCTTTGCGTTTCATGATCTTCGCTCAAAAACATGGAATTTCAATTCCCGAAGATCTCGCCGTGACGGGATTAGATGGACTGGGGCAGGCGACTCAGGTGAGCGGACTGACGACGGTGCGGGTTCCTCTCGAACAGGTATGTGAACGGGCAGTCGAGCATATGTGTCAGGCTATCCGCCATCCCGATCAACAGATGGAGATCGTCCAGGAACGCTTTATCGGTGATCTGATCCGTGGACGCACCATCTAGTGAGCCGGCCTTAGCTCACGTGATGTCTCTTTAGCGATAGCGCTCCTCTAATGTACGTGCATAGAGCCCTTTCGCCCGTTCCAATCCTGAAACATAGCCTTCGCGACGATAGCTTTCAGCATCTACATCGCTGGGAATGGCCAAAATGCCGCGTAACTGACTAAGACTCATTTGGCGTCGCTTCAGCCATGCGGATACGCCGTCTATAAGCTGCGAAGCGTAATCAGCTCCATGACGGATAAGGGCAGATGTCGCCATGACCACATCGGCTCCAGCAGCGAGATATTTCACCACATCATCGACTGTCTCAACCCCGCTTGTCCCAGCCAAAGAGGCGTTGAGGCGGGAGTATAAAGCGGCTATCCACGAACGCGGAAGACGTCCTTCTTGAGGTGTGCTCAGTTCAAAACCGCTGACCATCTCCATGCGATCCAAATCGATATCGGGTTGAAGATAGCGGTTAAAAAGCACCAGACCATCTGCTCCCGCCTCATCTAGACGATGAGCCATCTGTCCAAAACTGGACAGATAAGGAGACATCTTCATCGCCACAGGAATCGTCACCTGCGATTTCACATCCGCCAAAATATCGAGATAACGCTGCTCGGTTTCTCGTCCATCCGCTTCAATGGTGCCGGGAACATAGTAGACGTTGAGCTCAAGTCCCGCCGCTCCAGCCTCTTGAAGTTGATGGGCGCATTGAGTCCATTCTCCTTGGACAGAGCCGTTAAGAGAGGCGATGATAGGAGTGGAGATTTCACAGGTGGCCTTTTCCACTAGATCCAGATAGGAACGCACCAAACCAGAGGTATTAGCTGCTTTAATCGGGAAATAGCTCAAAGCCTCGGCGAAACTTTCTGAGGCGACTTCCAACTGTTCGAGAGCTCTGCGCTGTTCGTGGCGGATCTGCTCTTCAAACAAAGAGAACAGAACGATAGCGCCCACTCCCGCTTCTGAGAGGGAGCGGATGCCGTCGATATTTTGACTCAAAGGGCCAGCCGAAGCTACCAGAGGATTTGCCAAGGACAAGCCCATATAAGTCGTCGTCAAGTCCTGAGGGTCGCTTGAGGTGCGGTGATCGTCTACGATGATCGACCCGTGAGGAGCTAATTGGTCGGTAGCATTCGAGCCCATCTGAGATTTACGGGCAGCCGATTCAGCCGCAGCGCGCAAAGCCTCAGAATCAAAACGTGGTGACATGTCAGTTCTCCTTACTGCGGGCGTCAGCGCTGAACATTTCCGCCGGACGAGCTGCCATCTGTTCATATTCGGCATAGCGACGCAAGATATGTTGCTGACCGATTTCGAGCAGGCGTTCAGCTTCGTCCGGGTCGGCGGCAGCCAACATCTTGTAGCGCAATTCCGATTCTCGATACTCCTTCAAGGAGATACGCGGGCGAGGTGAATCCAACATGAATGGATTCTTTCCCTCCTCGCGCAGAACCGGGTTGAAACGCATGAGGGGCCAATGTCCGCTGGCAACCGCCTTATATTGCTGTTCCAAACCACGTCTCATATCGATACCGTGGCTGATGCAGTGGCTATAGGCGATAATCAAACTCGGCCCGTCATAGGCTTCCGCTTCACGGAAAGCCTTCAAAGTCTGCTGAGGATCGGCTCCCAAAGCGACGCGAGCCACATAGACATGTCCATAGGCGACCGCTTGCATTGCCAAATCTTTCTTATTGGTCGTCTTGCCAGCAGTTGCGAATTTCGCCACAGCTCCCAAGGGAGTGGACTTTGAAGATTGTCCACCTGTATTGGAATAGACCTCGGTATCCATGACCAAAATATTGACGTTACGTCCTGAAGCAAGAACGTGATCGAGACCAGCTGAGCCGATGTCGTAAGCCCAGCCATCACCGCCGACGATCCATACAGAGCGGCGCAAAAGGTGATCGGCTACCGATTTCAAATCCTCCACGAGAGGACCTTCAAGCTCATTGAGACGTTCTTTCAAACGCTCCTGGCGACGATATTGCAATCTGAGCTCGTGCATCGTTTGCTGGGATCCGTAGAGTAGGCCATCTATCAGCTCGTCATCGGCAATCGTTTCACGCAATTGTTCGAGACGGGTGCGGGCAAGCTGAGAATGGAGATCGGCGGCAAGACGCATTCCCAAGCCGAATTCCGCGTTATCCTCAAAAAGGGAATTGGACCAGGCAGGTCCGCGACCCTCATCGTTTTTAGCCCACGGAGTCGTCGGTAAATTCCCGCCGTAGATAGATGAGCATCCGGTGGCATTGGCAACTTGGAGACGATCTCCGAAAAGCTGGGTTAGCAATTTCAAATATGGAGTTTCTCCGCATCCCGAACAGGCTCCAGAGAATTCAAACAAAGGTGTGAGGAATTGAACGCCTCGCACTGAGCCGTAATTGATACGGCTACGTCTTGGACGAGGAATCGTTTCAAAGAATTCCACGTTCGCCCGCTGATCGGCGCGGTCGAGAACTGGGGCGAGATTGATCGCCTTGCGCGTGGGTTGTCCGATGGGGTTCACCGGACACGCTTCAACGCATAATCCGCATCCCGTGCAATCTTCGGCGTAAACCTGAAGGGTATAGCGTGTATGAGGCAGACCAGCGGCGTCCAGGGGAGCTGATTCAAAGGAATCAGGAGCGCCGTCCAGATGTTCTGGAGAATAGTGTTTGGCTCGCAGAACTGCATGGGGGCAGACGAAGGAACAATTACCGCATTGAATACAGGTTTCGGGATCCCATACGGCGATGATGTCTGAGATATTGCGCTTCTCATATCGGGTGGTTCCACTCGGATAAGAACCGTCGATAGGAACCTTCGAGACTGGAAGCTGATCTCCCTTATCGATCAGCATGGTTGCCGTGACATCTTTAACGAAATCTGGGGCATTGTCGGGCACGGGTTTGAGATAGCCATGGGTGCTGGTGACCGTCGTGGGAATCTCAAGACGGTGCAGATGCTCGACAGATTGATCGACAGCTACGTGATTTTTCCTCACGATCTCCGCCGACTTCTTGGAATAGGTCTTGGTGATCGCCTCTTTAATTTTGACGATCGCCTCTTCGCGTGGCAGAACGCCAGAGATATAGAAATAGCATGTTTGCAAGACGGTATTGGTGCGTCCACCCAGCCCCGCTGTGCGCGCTACTTCGTTGGCATTGATCGTCCATACTTCGACATCGAGATCGATAATGCGTTGCTGCATGGGTGCGGGAAGGTGCTGCCAGACCTGATCTGCCTCAAAGGGGGAGTTGATGAGCAGGGTCGTCCCATCGATACGTTTCCCCTCGGAGTCATAGCGGGCGGCACGGGCGCATTCGAGCACATCTATACGCTCCAAAATTGACCAGTGATGGCAGCCGATGAATCCCGCTTTGTTCACCAGATAGGGAGCTTTAATCGGTGAAGGGCCGAAACGCAGATGGCTGGTGGTGCGGGAACCGGATTTCTTGGAATCGTAGACGAAATAGCCTTGAGCATAGGTGGACGGATCAGATCCGAGGATCTTGATCGTATTCTTATTGGCGCCCACCGTTCCGTCAGATCCCATACCGTAGAAGACTGCGCGTTTTGTCTGCGGATCTTCAAGGTCGATCGTCGGGTCGTAATCCAGCGATAGGAGAGTCACGTCATCGCGGATTCCGACGGTGAAACGAGGACGTGGATTTGGACGATTCAATTCGTCAAAAATCGCCAAAGCCATTGCCGGGGTGAAATCCTTGCTGGACAGACCGTAACGTCCACCGATGATCTTCGGCATTGAGCGATGTCCATCGGCTACCGCCTCGGCGATAGCGGCGCTCACATCCAGATAGAGAGGCTCTCCATTGGATCCAGGCTCTTTCGTCCGGTCGAGAACAGCAATCTTGGTCGCCGTGGAGGGGATAGCATTCAAAAGCTGTTCGGTGGGGAAAGGACGGTAGAGGCGGACGATCAACATACCGACTTTTTCACCGCGTTTGATCAGATAGTCGACAGCCTGCTCGACGACCTCGACACCGGATCCCATGACGATGACAACGCGTTCAGCATCTTTAGCTCCCACATAATCGACCAGGTGATAGCGGCGAGAGGTGAGGGTGGCAAAGCGATCCATCATCTGCTGGACGATCGTTGGTGTGTCGCGGTAGATGAGATTGGACGATTCGCGTCCTTGGAAGTAAACATCGGGATTTTGAGCCGTTCCTCTGATGAAGGGGTGTTCAGGGGAGAGAGCTCTGGCTCGATGAGCGCGCACCAATTCATCGGGGATCATAGCTTTCAGCTGCTCATCGGTGAGCATCTGACAGGTATTGAGCTCATGGCTGGTGCGGAAACCGTCGAAGAAGTGGACGAAAGGAACACGTGAGTGCAGTGTCGCTGCCTGAGCGATCAGGGCATTGTCATGACATTCCTGGACGCTTGCAGAAGCAAGCATCGCCCATCCGGTCTGTCTTGCCGCCATGACGTCTTGATGATCGCCGAAGATCGACAGACCTTGAGCGGCGAGAGAGCGTGCCGCCACATGCATGACGGTGCTCGTCAGCTCCCCAGCGATCTTATACATATTGGGGATCATCAAGAGCAAGCCTTGTGAAGCGGTGAAAGTGGTGGACAAAGCTCCAGCCTGTAAAGCTCCATGGAGGGTTCCAGC